>NZ_JBIWMX010000008.1:0-279625 GCF_044766925.1 Nocardia sp. NPDC101769
AGTTGGCGATCGGCTTGGTGACGATAGGTCAGCTCGCGATCGGCGTCGTGTGGGTCGGGGGAATCGGGATCGGCGCTACCCGCGGATTCGGCTTGACGCTCGGCCTGTTTCCTGAGACGGCGGTGAATTCCGCACGGGCGCACCTGCGGTGGCGGTGGAACCGACTCCGCGGGATTCCAGACGACCGGCCCGTCATAGAACCAGTTCCGCCTTGGCGAATCCTCGCCGCAACCCTGGGAACTGCCGCACTGTCTATCATGTGGTGGTTCATCGCGGGCCGGGCCATGATCGAGGCCGCCCGGGGTTGACCCGAATTGGTCACCGTCGACTCCAAGGGCTGGGACAGTGCTGACTGTGGGTTCGATCGCGGCGCGGCTGAGCCGCCGGCAGGCCATGGCCCACCGACGGTCCAGCCGCATTCGCTCTCAGACGTAGGTGAAGGCGACACCGTTGCTGGTGCCACCTCCGGTCGTGGCGGTGATCTGCACCGTCCCGGCCACCTCCGCCGGGGCGACGGCGGTGATCTGGATTGCGGAATCAACCGTGAACGAAGTCGCCGGTGTGCCACCGAAACTCACTGCCGTCGCACCGGTGAGGTTCGTCCCGGCGAGCACGACCGTCGTCCCGCCGGCCACCGAACCGGTGGTCGGCACCGCCGCGGTCAGGGTAGGAAGCGCGACGTAGGTGTAGGCGACGCCGTTGCTGGTTCCGCCTGCGGTGGTGGCGGTGATCTGTACCGTTCCCGCTGTCCCGGCCGGGGCAACCGCGGTGATCTGGGTGGCGGAGTTGACGGTGAACGAGGTTGCCGGTGTGCCACCGAAACTCACCGCCGTGGCGCCGGTGAGGTTCGTCCCGGTGAGCACGACGGTGGTTTCGCCGGTCGCCGGACCGACGTTCGGTACCGCCACCGTCAGCGTGGGTACCGCGACGTAGGTGTAGGCGACGCCGTTGCTGGTTCCGCCTGCGGTGGTGACGGTGATCACTACGGTCCCCGCTGTCCCGGCCGGTGCGATCGCGGTGATCTGGGTGGCGGAGTTGACGGTGAACGAGGTTGCCGGTGTGCCACCGAAACTCACCGCTGTGGCACCCGTGAGGGCGGTGCCGGTCAGGACGACCGATGTCCCGCCGGTCACCGGACCGACGTTCGGTACCGCCACCGTCAACGTGGGTACCGCGACATAGGTGAAGGCGACACCGTTACTGGTGCCACCTGCGGTGGTGGCGGTGATCTGCACCGTTCCCGCTGTCCCGGCCGGGGCAACCGCGGTGATCTGGGTGGCGGAGTTGACGGTGAACGAGGTTGCCGGTGTCCCACCGAAACTCACCGCTGTGGCGCCGGTCAGATTCGTCCCGGTCAGCACGACCGACGTCCCGCCCGTCACCGGACCGACGTTCGGCACCGCCACCGTCAACGTAGGTACCGCGACATAGGTGAAGGCGACACCGTTACTGGTGCCACCTGCGGTGGTGGCGGTGATCTGCACCGTTCCCGCTGTCCCGGCCGGGGCGACGGCGGTGATCTGGGTGGCGGAGTTCACGACGAACGAGACCGCCGGTGTCCCACCGAAACTCACCGCCGTCGCGCCCGTCAGATTCGTCCCGGTCAGCACGACCGTGGTTCCGCCGGCCACCGGTCCCACGTTCGGTACCGCCACCGTCAACGTAGGTACCGCGACATAGGTGAAGGCGACACCATTGCTGGTCCCACCCGCGGTGCTCACGGTGATCTGCACCGTCCCCGCCGAACCCGCCGGGGCGACGGCGGTGATCTGGGTGGCGGAGTTGACGGTGAACGAGGTTGCCGGTGTCCCACCGAAACTCACCGCTGTGGCGCCGGTCAGGTTCGTGCCGGTCAGAACGACCGTGGTTCCGCCGGCCACCGGTCCCACGTTCGGTACCGCAATGGTCAGGGTAGGAACCGCGACGTAGGTGAAGGCGACACCGTTACTGGTGCCACCCGCGGTGGTGACGGTGATCAGCACCGTCCCCGCTGTCCCGGCCGGAGCGACCGCGGTGATCTGGGTGGCGGAGTTGACGGTGAACGAGGTTGCCGGTGTCCCACCGAAACTCACCGCCGTCGCACCGGTCAGGTTCGTCCCGGTCAGCACGACCGACGTGCCGCCCGTCACCGGACCGACGTTCGGCACCGCAATGGTCAGGGTAGGAACCGCGACATAGGTGAAGGAAACACCATTGCTGGTCCCACCCGCGGTGGTGACAGTGATCTGCACCGCTCCGGCCCCCTCCGCCGGTGCGATCGCGGTGATCTGGGTGGCGGAGTTGACGGTGAACGAGGTTGCCGGTGTGCCACCGAAACTCACCGCTGTGGCACCGGTGAGGGCGGTGCCGGTCAGCACGACCGTCGTCCCGCCTGTCACCGGACCGACATTCGGAACCACGGTCGTCAACGTGGGTACCGCGACATAGGTGAAGGCGACACCGTTACTGGTGCCACCCGCGGTGGTGACGGTGATCAGCACCGTCCCCGCTGTCCCGGCCGGGGCAACCGCGGTGATCTGGGTGGCGGAGTTGACGGTGAACGAGGTCGCCGGTGTGCCACCGAAACTCACCGCTGTGGCACCGGTGAGGGCCGTGCCGGTGAGCACGACGGTGGTTCCGCCGGTCACTGGACCGATGTTGGGTACCGCGGTGGTCAGTGTGGGTACCGCGATATAGGTGAAGGCGACACCGTTACTGGTGCCACCCGCGGACGTGACGGTGACCTGCACCGTTCCGGCCGCATGGGCCGGGGCGACAGCGGTGATCTGGGTATCGGAGTTGACGGTGAACGAGGTTGCCGGTGTCCCACCGAAACTCACCGCCGTGGTGCCCGTGAGGGCGGTGCCGGTGAGAACGACCGTGGTTCCGCCCGTCACTGATCCTGAAGCGGGGGCGATGCTGGTCAGGGTTGGTACCGCGGCATAGGTGTAGGTGACACCGTTGCTGGTTCCGCCTGACGCGGTGACGGTCACCTGCACCGTCCCGGCCGCATGGGCGGGGGCGACGGCGGTGATCTGGGTGGCGGAGTTGATGGTGAATGTCGTTGCGGTCGCGCCGAATCGGACGGTCAACGGGCCGGTGAATCCGGTGCCGGTGATCGTCACGTTGTTGCCGCCCGTGGTGGGTCCGGAGGCCGGGGACAGGGAGGTGATGGCCGGAACGACGACGTAGACGTAGGTGACCGGATTGCTGGTGCCACCCGGTCCGGTGACGGTGACCGACACGATCCCGGTGCCCGCGGGGGCGACGGCGGTGATCTGGGTATCGGAGTTGACGGTGAACGAGGTCGCGGGTGTGCCACCGAAATTCACCGCGGTGACGCCGGTCAGACCCGACCCGGTCAGTGTCACCGTCGTCCCGCCCGCGGTCGTGCCTTGGCTGGGACTGATGCTGCTCAGCGCGGGCACCGCGAGGTAGGTGTAGGGCACCCCGTTGCTGGTGCCCGCCGAGGTGGTGACGGTGACCTGCACGGTACCGACCGAGCCGGCGGGGGCGATCGCGGTGATCTGCGTCGCGGAGTCCAGGGTGAAAGTCGTTGCGGTAGTGCCGAACAGCACGGTGGTCGGCCCCGTGAACCCGGTACCGGTGATGGTGACGCTGGTTCCCCCGGTCGTGGGCCCGGAGGTCGGGGACAGGGACGTGATGGTAGGCATGATGCTTGCCTCCTTACTGCTTGTGGTAATTCCTCGGTCGCAGCCGTGTGGTTGCCCGAGTTCTCATGGCGGCCCGCTACTTCCATTAACAACCCTGAAACACGCCGCTGACCGGCCCGGGGCGTTCGCTTTCGTTCGTTATCGGATTCGCTGAAGGATTCCGGTCGGTCGTCAAGCACCACCGGTCCTGCGTCCGCGTGCCGTGATCACGATGGCCGCGGGCTCGGCGAGGTTGGCGGTTCCGGATCGGGGACGTCCGCCGTCGTCAGTGGGGTAGAGGCGTACCGCGTTCGACACCGAAGATGTTCGTGACCCGCCGCCCGGTATGGCGGCCCTCGTCGTAGAGCCGCCGCGCGGTCTCGATCTGACCGCCGGTCAGCTTCGGCTGGTGCGGCCGCGCGCCCGGGCGGCGGCCACGCCGTTGCGGATGCCGGCGATGATCAGCTCGCGCTGGGATTCCGCCAGCACCAAGAGCATGCCGAACATGGCGCGGCCCCTGCGGTATCGGGGGAGCAGCGGGTGGTGGATCGGGTCGGCGGGATCGAAATCCGCATGAGCGTTTCGTCGACCCGGCGGCACCGCCGGTGTTGTTGATCATGGGTGCGGTTGTGCGGATCGACAACTGGCCGGAGGGCTTGCGCGCCGAGCTGATCGAGCGCGGGTTTGCATGTCATTCGGTTCGACAACTGTGACGCTGTGCCGAACGCGCCGAACATGGGGCGGCCGCGCAGCTGGGCGCTCAGGACGAAAAGCTGTGGGGGACAAGAACTATCACGATCGATGCGCCCGAGCTCGCCAGTGCCCGGGCCGGGCGTGATGCGGGCGATCACCGCCGATACGCGATCGCGCGCGGGCGGATCCGTGGGCGCGTCGATTGCATCGTCTCTCGGCCGGTGTCGGTGCGGCAAGGATCCGGAAAACGGACAAGAAAGGACCAGCAAAGGCGTTGCCAGGCCACCGGTTCGGGTCGTCAATGAAAGCAGCGGGTCACCAAGGTATTCCAGAGCATTCGAGCGCGAGAGGCGGTCGAGTTCGATGACTTTGTATGGGGTGGATATCTCGAACTGGCAGGCCGGTATCAGCATCCCGGGGGTCGCGGCTGCGGGTTTCTCGTGGGTCGAGGCCAAGGTGTCCGAGGGTGATTACCTGCAAGATCCGGCGTGGCCCGGATTCCTGGCCTCCGCGCAGAGGATCGGGTTGCCGATCATCGGCTATCACTACGCCATGGCCGACTGCGGCCCGGTGGCGCAGGTGCGGGCGTGGCTGGCCAACAATGGTGGTGCGGTCGTGATGATCGATTTCGAGGGTGGTGGGGGTGATATCGGCGATTTCTGGGCATTGGTGCGGGCTTTCGATGATGTCGGGGTGAAGGTTGTGCTTTCCTATCTGCCGCAATGGTATTGGGAGCAGATCGGGTCTCCTGATCTGTCGCAGGTGCCCGGGCTTGTCGCGTCGATGTACCCGGGTGGCAGTGGCTGTGCCCGCGACCTGTATGCCGCTGCCGGTGGCGATTGCGGCCAGGGATGGACACCCTACGGGGATGCGCAACCGCTGATCTGGCAGTTCAGCGATCAAGCCTCTGTCGCCGGGATGAGCGTGGACGCCAACGCATTCCGCGGCGACATCGACGACCTCACCGCATTGATCGGAGACGACATGACACCACAGCAAGCCCGGCAATTGCAAGACATCTGGGACCAGTTACGCGGTCCGGACGGTCAGGGCTGGCCGCAGCTCGGCCACAACAGCGAAGGCCAGAACCTCACGCCCGTCGATGCGCTCGCCGGGCTCATCGAGACTGTCAACGGTTTGGTTGCCGATGTGCGAGCACTGAAGGGAGCCACCAGCAATGAGCCTGGGTAGATATCAGCAGGCGATGGTGACCGTCCTGGGGTGAGGTGATCACCTTCGGTACGGCAGCGACGACGCTGTTGCTGACGGTGCAGCAGCAGTGGCATCCGGCGGCGGCCGTGGTCGCGGTCATGCTGGGCGTGCTGGGGATCGCCAAGACTCTGTACGCGGCACTGACCGGTCACCCTGCGCCGAGGCGCCGTATGTGACCAGGTCCGGCGACCTCGACCCTGCGAAATTCTGGTGGCGGGCCGAGGCCGCGATGCCCGCGCGTGATCGTCACGTCCGTTACATGGGCCGAATTTGCGGTGATCCAGGCGCACGGTCGGTGACGAATGTATGGTCGTGACCGACTTAGTTTTCGCTGACGCGAGCCCGATGCTGCTCGACCTCGACGACCTCGGTGCCGAAAGGCACCGGCATCTGCTCGACACGGCTGCGCATTTTCATGCCGCGGCCTGCCGGGTGATCGGTCGGCTGGTCGACCTCGATTCCGAAACAGACCTGCAGACAGTGCTGTTCGACGAGCTGGACCTACCGCAGACGCCCGACCGTGCCACCGACACGGCCGCGCTGTATGCCCTGCGGGACGAGCATCCACATCTGTTCCTGACCCATCTGCTCGCCTACCGCGCCATCCGTGCAATCAGCACCGCGCAGTGCCCAGGTGTCGGTCGCCTTTGAGCCGATCCGGTTTCGGCCCGTTGTCCGGATGCGCTGCCGGGAAGCCGAAGCCGGCACCGGGCGACGTGTAGTGCCTGTGCTGGCGCTGGTGCTGGTCAGCCGGACGACCTGCCATCAGCGGATCATTGCCGACAATGACCGTCGGGACGACGCAAGCACCGATGGGTTTCTCAGCAGTGAACGCGTGCCGGATGCGGTGGTGGTTGGGGTGTCTGGCAACAGGTGTGCGAAACCGGACGAAAGCGGATCGGCAGATGCGTTGCCGGGCAGCCGGTTCAGGAGTGTTAATGAAAGGGCCGGAGCCTTCGGCAGCATTCCACACCCTCTGGGGTGTGGGGCATCGATCGGACGCAGCAATCAGGAGGCGAGCATCGTGGCTACCTTCGCGTCGTTTTCTGTGTCGTCAGGACCTGCCGGCGGGAGGTCTCCGTGCTGGATGGGCTGTCCGCCGATGGGGTCGCTGACCGAAATCGGTTGGCCGTGTGGGCATCTCTACGGTCGTATTCGTGGGCGGGGCCGGTCGGGTTGCTGCTCGAGGTGGCGGTGACCCGGTATGAGGAGCGTGAAGCCGCCGACCCGCCACGACCCTTTCGAGGTTGTCCTGTGTGCTGTGTTCGGTATGTCGGCACTGGTGCAGTGTTTCCACGCTGGGCCTGCGAATTCCGCGGTCGCGACCCTGCCTGCGGGATTGCGGGTGTTGTGGCTGGGGTTGACGCTGGCGGGTGCTGTGGCGACTCTGGTCGGTGTATTCGCCCGGCGGGTATGGGGTTATCTGGTCGAGCAGATCGGTTTGGGGGCGCTGGGCTGGTCGCTGGTGGCCTCCGGTGTGCAGCTGTCGATGATGCAGGTCCATCGGCAATCCATCAGTGCGGCCGCGGTCGCGGGTGGTGTGCTGCCCGTCGCGGTGGGTGTCGCGTTTCTGTGGAAGCGTCGGCAGCTGTTGCAGGACCTGAAGGCGTTGCACGCGATCCGTGACAGGAGGGCCGCCTCGTGAATGCGTTCGCGTCCTCACCGTTGTTCTCCGCACTCATGCTGCTGGCCAGCTCTTCGGCGTTGTCGGCGGCGGTGACGGCGTGGTTCAAGCGAGGCGATGTCGATGCCAGCATGACCAAGAAGAAAGCCGACGCCGCGAAGGTGCTCAGCGACCTCGCCATCTCCGAAACCCAACGCATGTCGGAGCAGATGGGCGAATTCCGGATGGCGCTACGCGCGCATCGGGAGTGGGACCGGAAAATGGTCGCCCGCGCACGTCAAGCAGGCATCGACTTCGACGACCCTCCCGAGCTGTACCTGTAACGAACCACCAGGTGGACGGCAACAGACCAGCAATGCACGCCAAAGAGCTTCCGGCAGATCGACACCACGTATCTCTCTGGTCGCCGATTTCGCCGAAGCCCCGTGCTTCTGTTTTTGCTCGGCCGGCTCGGTCACGGGCCGAACGATTGCCGGGCTCCGAGCAGGGCCCACGGTCCATCGACCGTTGATCCGGACTCCAGCGAGCGACTCGGTTTCAAGGTCACAGTCGACATCCAGCTCTCTGACAACGGCCCCACGCCACAGCTAATCCGGAGATATCTGCGACCTTCCGTGCCTCGGCACTCTCGATTCGTGCCACCAGCGCGTATTCGGGCGCTCCGGCACAGGATCTCAGTAGGGTGCGGTGTGGGTGAGCTGATCGTGGAGCGTGGCGGGGACCTGGTTGCGGTTATCGCGCCGCATTCTCATTTCGGATCATCCGGCCGGGGTCAACGTGGACGCCCCCGGAATCGGTGGGCCGCTTCGCCAGCGCGAGCGGTGCATCGCGCTCGGCGGCCGGGTGGATCGGCCCCCTTTCGATCCACCCGGCCTGAGCAGCAGTGGACCGTCACAGTGGAAATGGTCGTTTGCTAGGGCAGGTTTGGATGCGCTGCGGTCGCTGGCCGGCCCGCTGCCGATCGACACCGCCGACGAAGGCATGGGCCGAGCCGGCGACACGATTCTTACCGGTGCTCGACCTTCGAAGAACGCGCCGCTGGGCAGCGGCGAATGTACCGTAGGTGAGGGGTTCAATTCGCTTGCGAGAGAAGCATGTTCATGACCGATGCGGCAAACGCTCCAGTTCTGATCGTCGGTGCCGGTGGGGCCGGTCTGTCGCTGGCGCTGCTGCTCGAGCAACACGGCGTGTCCTCGATATTGGTCGAGCGGCGGGGTGATGTGTCCTGGTTCCCCCGAGCGCGCAATCTCAATTTCCGTACGCTGGAGATCTTTCGGGGTCTCGGGCTGGAGAAAGAGGTTCTGGCGGCGGGCACGCAGGTGTCCCGCACCCTCCGCAAGGACAGCCTGGCCGCGTCCGGGCATCAGGACTTCCCGTCCATCGAGGACGCCCTGCGGATCACCGACCATCCCGAGGCGCTCAGTCCCGAGCCGATGTTCTGGTACTGCCCGCAAAGCGTGACCGAGCCGCTGCTGGGTGCGGCGGCCCGCGAACGCGGGTGCGATATCCGCTACGGGTTCGAACTCGAGTCGTTCACACAGGATTCGGCGGGCGTGACCGCCACGGTGAGCGATCGCGCCACGGGAGCGCGGACGGTGCTGCGGGCCGACTACCTGGTGGCGGCCGACGGCGCGCACAGCCATGTACGCGAGCAACTCGGCGTGCCCATGGTGGGGGAGGGCGTGCTGGAGGAGTACTACATCTTCGTCTACTTCCGTGCCCCCTGGGCCGACCTGGTTCGCGGCTACGAATCCGACGCCGTGTTCATCGACCGCCCGGGCGTTCGCGGGTTCTTCCTGATCACCGACCCCGATCGCGGCATGTTCCTGATCCAGCAGAATTTCGAGCAGGAGTACACACCCGAACGCTGCCGCGAATTGATCCTGGACGGCATTGGCGTGCCGGACATTCCGGTCGAGGTCGTCGAGATCGCGCACTGGCGTCCGGCCCAGCAAGTGGCCGAACGGTTCCGCGTCGGGCGGGTGTTCCTGGCCGGGGATGCGGCACACACCATGCCGCCGAAACTGGGCATGGGCGTGAACACCGCCATCGCGGGCATGCACAACCTGGCCTGGAAACTGGCAGCGGTCCTGCACGGGCAGGCGGGCGAGGCGCTCCTGGATACCTATGAGGCCGAGCGTCATCCGATCGCCGGTCTGATCTCCCGGCAGTCGCTGGTCGGCCCGGCCGCCACCTTGATCACCGGTGGCGAGGATGACGCCCTGCTCCCCGCCGAGGAGCGCGTGTCGATGTTCTCGTTGACCATCGGCAACCGCTATCGCTCCCGCGCCGTACTGTCCGAACACCCTGCGCCGGAGGGCCTCGAACTCCTGAACGGACCCGAGGACCTCTCCGGCACCCCGGGCACCCGCATCCCGCACGGCGGCCTGGCGCGCAACGGCGAGTCCATCTCGCCCCTGGACCTCTTCGACGGCAGATTCGTGCTGCTGACCGGCCCGCAGGGCGCGCCGTGGACCACCGCCGCATCCGAAGCGGCGGCCGCCACGGGCGTGCGCATGGCGGCCTACCGCCTCGGCCCCGATGCGGACCTACGCGATCCGGACGGAAAGTGGTGGGCGGCAACGGGTCTGCCCGCCGACGGAGTCCTCCTTGCCCGCCCCGACGGCATCGTCGCCTGGCGCACCGACGCCCTTCCCGCCGACCCCACCTCGGCCCTGACCGCGACCCTCACCGCCATCCTGGCCCGCGACACCTGATGTGTGGGCCTGTTCTGTCAAGTGGCAGGTGAAAGCGGTCCCGGCAATTGTGGGCGGCCCGCGCCGCCGAGGGTTTGCACCCACATCATGATTCGCGAATTTCGGGGTCGGCTGGGCGCCCGTGACTGCTCAGGGTGCGGCAAGCGCTGATTCCAGTTCGTGCTGGCGGGAATCCGAGACATTGTCGGGCCTGCAGATTGCCCGGTCCGTGTCAGCACTCTGCGAAAAGCAGGCCACGTCGGGCCGCGGCCCGGACAGCGCGCGGCCGGTGAGCAGGGCCGCGCAGGTGCCGGTTGCGGCACAGCCCAGCACGATCGACCACGCTACCGGCCCCAGTGGTACACACCCGAAGAACCGGTTCACTCCCGGCGCCATGATGATCACGGCGAGGAGTACGGAGCTGCCTGCCACAGTCGCCCAGACCAAGCTGCTGTGCCGGCCGATCACCAGGGTCTGCCCGAGCTGCGTGCCGATAAGGGCGGCCAGTGCCATCGTTTCCGCGCGGCGGCGCCGGCCGGTGGCGCGGCCGAGCAGCCAGGCCGCGCCGGCGCCGATGGTGGTGCAGGCGCCGCGCACGGCGACGGCTTGCAGGAAGTCGCTTCCGATCCCGGGCGGTGGCCCGAGTGTCCTGTCGGCCGTTTCGGTGTCGTCGGCGGGCCGGGTCTCCGAGAGTGTGAGCGCCATTGCCGGACCGAGGTCGGTGAGCAGGTTCACCACCAGGAATTGCCGGGTGCCGATCGGGGCTCGGCCGGACAGCAGCGTGCCCAGGACGGTGAACGCCACCTCACCAGCGTTGCCGCCGACCAGTACACCGATCGCGTCGCGGACTCGCTGCCACATGCCGCGGCCCTCGGCCAGTGCCTCCTGCAGCACGGTGAGGTCGAGGACAGAGCCGGTGTCGGTGAGGATCAGGTCCGCGGCCTCGCGTGCGGCGACCGACCCTCGAGCGGCCAGCCCGATACCGACATCGGCGGTGCGGATGGCGGCCGCATCGTTGCTGCCGTCGCCTGCCATCGCTACCGTGTGCCCGCGGCGCTGGAGCGCGGATACGATGCGCACTTTATGTTCGGGCGATACCCGCGCGAAAACTGTTGCCTGCTCGATGAGTTCGGCTTGGCCCTCCTCGTCCAGCAGGTCCAGATCGGCGCCGGTGACCACCGTGTCGGCGGGGATGGCGAGCTGTTCGGCGACCGCGCGCGCGGTGATCGGGTGATCACCGGTGATCATCCGCACGCTGATGTCGTTGCGGGCCAATTCGGCAAGTAGTTCCAGTGACTGTGGGCGCGGGCTGTCGGCAATGCCGAGGAAGCCGAGAAGGGTGAGTTGCTCGATCTCTTCGGTGAGGTCGTGCGGAGCGGAGGCGAAATCGCGCCGCGCCACCACCAGCACCCGCAACCCCTGCGCGGCCAGCCGTCGCACCGCCTCCTCCGCGTCGGCGCGGCACTCGGGCGTGAACGGCCGAGTCTGCCGCCGGCCTTCGTCATCGGTGCGCAGGACCTGATCACAATGTGGCAGCAGCACTTCCGGTGCGCCTTTGACGGCGAGCCGGATTTGCTGACCGGTGTTGCCCACCGCCGCGGAGTACCCGCGGAAGCTCTCGAACGGCAACTCCTCGATGGGAGCCCAGGCATGGGGCTGTCCGTGCCCCAGATATGCGTGTGCTGCCTCGACGACAGCTCGGTCGGTGGCGTGTACCAGTGGGGCATCGTCGGGGTTGGGGCAGGCGTAGGCGGCGGCGCGCAGGAGCCCGCGCGACTGTGGCGTGCTCGCGAGATGGTCGCTGTCCCACTTCTGATCGAGATCGGCAACCGCGACCAGCCGCAATTGTCCCTCGGTGAGGGTGCCGGTCTTGTCGAAGCACATGGTGTCGACGCGGCCGAGTGCCTCGATGGTGCGGCTGGAACGGACCAGCACGCCGCGGCGGGACAGGCGGCGGGTAGCGGCCAGTTGGGCGACCGTCGCCACCAGCGGCAGTCCCTCGGGGACGGCGGCGACGGCGACGGCCAGCCCGTCGGCGAGGGCCAGGCGCAGCGGCAGCCCACGCAGGAAACTGGTGACGGTAACGGCGGTTCCGCCGCCGAGGGTGAACGGCAGCACGCGTTCGGTCAAGCTGTGCAGCTGTTCCTGCACGCCGCCGCTGGGGGGCGGCCCGGCGGCGGCGAGGGCACGACCGGCCTCGGTTGCGGTTCCGACTGCCACCACTACCGCGGTCGCCTCGCCGCTGACCACGACGCTGCCCTCGAACACCATGCCGGTGCGTTCTGCGAGCAGGGCGCCGGGTGTGGCGGGGGTCTGCTTTTCCACGGTCACGGTCTCGCCGGTGAGGCCGGACTCGTCCACTTCCAGCCCATCGGTCTCCAGCAGCCGCGCATCCGCAGGGACTACCTCGCCGGTGGCCAGAGCGATCACGTCACCAGCCAGCAGACCATCTGCCGGAGTCTCGATTTCGCCGCCTTCGGTGAGCCGCCGAGCAGTCAAGCGCTCGCCGAGCAGGAGTTTGTCCAGCGACAGCCGGGCGCGGCGGCGCTGCAGGGCCGACACTGTGGCATTGAGCCCCAGCACCGTGCCGACGAGCACGGCGTCGGTAGGCGAGCCGAGCAGCGCGGAGGCGACCGCGCCGACACCCAGCAGTGGAGTCATCGGATCGGCTAGCTCGCGGCGCACATCTGCGACCAGACCGGCGAGACTCGTTGCGGGCGTGGCCAATCGCTGCGATATACGGCTGGCGACGGTGGTGACGTGCGAGCGCGGTGGCGCCGCCGCCCGGCGCGGGGCGGGTAGTCGGGCCAGCACCTCGTCCGGTTCCAGGGCATGCCACGGCACCAGCCGCACCTCGGCCGGCCCGGTCGCGCGGGCGGCCCGGCGCCCGCAGTTCAGGCCCGTTGTCAACCCCATCAGAGTGGCCGCCGTGACCGGGCTGGTGGCCCGCGCCGCCCGAGACCCAGCGGGACCGGACGCGAGCAACAGACCGCTGAGCGTGGCCGCCGACAGCGTCAGGACCCGGCCGCGCTCACTGACACTGCGTGCCTGGCCGGTAGCGGCGATGATCTGCCGTGCCGAACTCAGATCCGGGCACACCACATCCGCCTGCCAGGGGATCCGTGCCGAAGCGCCGGGAGTTCGGGAGGCGATACCGATGCCCAGATCGGCGGCACCCAGGGCGCGATGTGCCTCGCCGCTGACCACCGCCACCACATGCCCCTGCCGCTGCAGTCGCCGTACCAGCCCGGACACCGACCCGCCGGCCAGCACGAATTCATCGGCACTGCGCCGCAATTCGCCGGTGCCCTCGTCACCGATGAGTACCACCCGCAGGCCCGCCTGCCGGGCTGTGGCCAGCAGCCCGGCGGCGCCCGGATGTGGCTCGTTCCCGATCAGCACCCGCCCGACCACATGTCCGTGCTCATGCAGCAGGTGCCAGCCCGGGCCCGCCGGATCGCTTCCGGGGTCGGGAGGATCCGCGTCCATGCCGAGTCGCGGGCCGGCGTCGGTATCGATGGCCAGATGCAGATTCTCACGCTGATGCTCAGGTGGTGGTGGGATGGGTAGTTCCTCACCATCGCACCAGAGCAGTCGCTGGGCGGCGCTCCACACGTGTTCGACCGGCCAGCGGTCGTCGTGGGATTCGGCGTCGAGCACCATGGCCCCTTGACCGCGCACCGCGTCCCGGTCGACGACCACCGCGGAAACCCGGTCCAGGCGGCGCCACATGAACGGATCGAGGGTCAGTACGCCGCGCGCCGCCATGAGGGTCGACAGCGCACCGGCGAAGGTCTCGCGACCGGCCCGCGCAGCCTTCGGCACGCCCGCCGCCACGGCGTCGGCGGCATCGGCGACCGTGCGGCCGCCGGCCAGCGTTGCCGCCGACGCCAGTGCCGCAGCCGTACTGACCTGTTCGGTGCAGCGCTCGATCGGTCCATGCGGCAGCGGTACCGGCCGCGGCTCGGGCGCATCGTATACGTCGACGCCCGGCAGGTCCGGGTCGGCGATCAGCTGTTCCCAGCGCCGCCACTGCGCGAAGCGAGCGGCGGCCTCGACCAGCCGCACCGCCCGCTGCACCGCATCGGCGCACAGGCCGGTCACTTCCGAGTCCATGGCCTGGCCCAGGGCATTTCCGATCGCGATCACGGTATCGGTGCGGTGGCGGCCGAGCTGGGCTTCCAGTGCGCCGCGCAACCGCGGCTGTCCGTCCACCAGAGCCACCGCCCCCCGGACTACATGGGCCGGCGGTGGTGCCGGGAGCAACCGCCCCGTGACGGCCACACCGATCCCGATGAGATCGCCGGTCAGCTGCAGCGCCGAGGTCAATACCGGCTCCCGATCGGAGGGGTGCTCGACCCCGCGGCTCCACGGCTCCGCACTGGTTCCGGCGAGATCCTCGACGCGTTCCAGGATCGCTTCCAGCTGTGCGGGAGACAGGCGTTGCGGGTCCGCGGCCACCACGACCCGCCCGGTGGCGGCATTGACCTGGAACCAGCACACCTCCGGTTCCTGCTCGAGGTGTTTGCGCGCCAACTCGGCTACCCGAGCGCTCTGTGCCGACTGCAAGCCGCGAACCTCGGCGTGAATCCGGTTGGCATGCACCGTGAGACGCCGCTGCGTACGCATGCGCCGCGGGTCCGCAAGTGCGCTCAGTTCCCGGCCGATGCCCTCGGTGAGTTCGGCGACTGTTCGAGCGACTACTGGGTCCCCCAGCCGTGACGCTACCGCGACCGGCCGCCGGAGCAATCCCAGCGTGGCTCCGGTGGCCGCGAGGGGCAGCCGGACCGGCGCAGTGGCCAGACCGCGCAGGGACACCACTACTTCGCGGCGGTTCGCGACGGTCGCGAACCCGCGGTGGACTGCTTTGGCCGAGTACTCTTGCGCTGCTGCGGCTTTGGCCGTTCGGACGTGTCGTGATTCCCGGTCTCGGTCCTGCCGCGTCGCAACAGGTGCACCGCACCCGCGACGCCGCCCACCGCCACGGCCACCGGCCAATCGATCAGACCCGTCAGACCGGCTGCAACGACGCCCAGCACAGTGGCGGCAGGAATGTCCGTCCCGCTGCGAGCGCCGGATACGGCGCCCTCGACCGTGCCGCGCGCGGCGCCGGTCGCCGCGCCGATGATGGCTCCACCGGCCGCCTCGACCGCATGGACCGTCGCTGATGCCGCAACCTCGAGCGTCCTTACAGTGCCCGATGCAACGCTCATCATCACACCCCAGTCGTCGTAGGTAGTGCAAAGAACTTCCTGCGTAAACCAGTGCTTTGCCAGGATACTCCGCGATGTCCGAATCGGGGTCCTGTATGACCGAGATGAAAAGCGGCGCGTTCAAGTTGTCCGCAGGGCGAAGAGGCGGAAAAGAGCAGCTACAAGCGGTGTTGACACCGGTTCGTCCGTTACGGCGATGACACTTCCGTTACCCGGGCCACCGAAATAGCCAACAAGTCGCTAATGCAAATTGGATCTACGCCTCTTCGAGGGCTTCGCCGATCTGGTGGGCGATACGATTGTGCTGATCCTGTATCAGCCAATGACCCGTTGCGAGGATCAGTGCGACCGGCCATTCGATGATCTCCGCTGCGGCCAGCACGCCGAGTGCGCCGTAGTACGCCAAGTGCTCGGGCCGGGGGATGCGAACCCGACCGATCACCGGCAGATCTACTGCGAAACCCTGTGCAGCCAGCACACGGTCGACGGCGTTCCGGTGGCCGGTTGGTGATCTTTCGGCCATTTGTTGCCTCCCGGTCATGGTGTGTTCGAATGGTCGACGCCTGGGATCCGCAGGGTGGCGAGCGTGATGAGTACTGGTGTGGGTGGCGGGTCGGATCCATTGGCGGGGGCCCTGACGGAGGTGCTGGCAGTGCCGATGCGTGAGCTGTATGCAGTCCTGCTGCGCCTAGGTTTCATCGAGATCGTCGACTGATCATCCCGCTCGCAACCGCCGGTGGCGAATGGCCCAGGGGCGACGGCAGTAGCGGCAGCGACTATGGATAGCGTCCAGCAGCAGCCGGATCCGCATACTGGCCCAGTCTCACGGCAGCGGTCAACGTGTGGTCTGCGCGCGTCGTGCCTGTGCCGCGCTCTTGGGAGCGGGGATCACGCGATCGTCGCCTCGTAGCGCCGATCGATCACTTTCCGGCTGTGGTTCTCAGTCGCCGACACGACCGCTGACGCCGGGTGTCGGCAGTCTGCCCGATCGCTGCCCGAGCCGCTGGACCAGCAGAGCACGCCACCGGCGCCAGCACCAATTCGGACACGAACGAGCAGACCAGAGTTTACTCCCCGAGCAAGTCGTCTCGCCGACATCTGCCGATGCTCGAATACCTCATCGCACAAATCCGGTGCGGCGGCGTCGAGGGGCAGTGCGCGCCCGATTCGTTTCCGGAGGAAGTCGTTGCGGCCCTTGCGTATGGGAATTCCGTTGCGTTGGCGGATCAGTCATTGCATGGACTGCTCGGTGAGCGTTCGGCCGTTGCGGGTGGTGGGCGTGGGATCGAAGTGGGTGATACCGAGTTCGGGGTCGTTTCAGCCATGTCGGGCAACATGATTGATCTGGGCCAGCAGGTCGCTCGGGATGGCCCGTCGGTTCGAAGGTTGTTCATCGAGTCGCTTCTCCGGCCACAGTTTCAGCCGGCAGCGCAGATACATGTCGCGGGTGGCTGTCGCGGGCATGGCCACATCGGGATGTAATCAGCGAAGGTCGGTACTTGCCGCGATGCGGTTGCGGCGCTGGGCAATTCGTCGAGGGTGATGCCGAGGCGGTCGAGCAGGAGAACTGCCGCGGCGACGTTGTCGGCTGCTGTGTTCGTCATGCGTTAGTGCTGTCGGTCTGCGGTCACGAGTAGGCGGTCGTCGGTGCGATTCCGGCGATGCGCCGATCGGGTGCGGGGATCCGTAGATGGCAATGTGCAAGCACGCGGAGGCGTTGCGGTCAATCAGGATCAAACCTTCGAGTGCTCGATACGTCGCTTCCCACCCGGGCGCGTCGATCAGCGGCCTTGCCATGTTCCGGGGTTCATGCCGTCACTGTCCGGCCCAACTCAACGTGGGATCTGAGGCCTGCCTTCACCGGTTGATAGGTGGGAACAGTGGTGATCTGCGGTCGGTATGGCCCACGGATGAAAGTCGGCGGGGTGCCGGTGGCAGCCCTCCAAGGTAGCGGTCGCCAACTCGGTGATGACATCGCTGACATCTCGATGCTTGCGGAAGGCTTCGAGCTGGCGTCGGGCGCCGTTGCCGCGGGTGAGAACGGCCTTGATGGCACCGGTGACGAATTCGTGGTCGCCCAATTCCTCGAGTGCCGGCCCGATGTGATCGACGAGTTCGGTGAGCAGCACGCGAACTGGGATGACACGGCCGTCCGCCGGGTGGACACCATCGCCGTCGATACCGGTGCGGGCTGCCTTCCAGTACGCGGCGCGCAGCATCTCATCCTGGATCGGGGGCGCGATGATCCCTTGCTCCAACGACATTCGTGCGGTCATTACCGTGGCCCGCACCAGCGTGGCGAGCAGCGCCGTCTCCTCGACCGTCGCGGGTATATCGCTGACCCGGATCTCCACGGTGGGATACCTCGAGGAAGGGCGGACGTCCCAATACACCATCGTTTCGTCGAGAATGTTGCCGCTCGACAACAGCATGGCGACCATGGCGTCGTAATCGTCCGTCGACGCGAAATAGGGGGGAGGTCCCGCGCTGGGCCAGCGTTGCCACAGGATGTTTCGCCAGCTGGCGAACCCGCTGTCGGTATTACGGTAGATCGCGGAATTCGCCGTCAATGCCAGGAACAGCGGCAGCCAGGGGCGCAGGTGGTTGCTGACCTGCAGGGCGGTTTCCCGATCCGGAATCGCGACGTGAACATGGCAGCCGTTGAGTCCCTGTTCGTGGGCGAGCAGGCCGAAATTTTCCTCGATGCGCCGGTAGCGGGGTGTATCGGTGACGGGGAAATGGTGCGGCACGGTCGGCGGAATCGCCACCGCGAGCAGGCGGGCGTCGTTCTGCTCGGCGCAGGATGCCACACCGAGACGCAACTCGCGCAATTCCTGAATCAACTCGGCAGTGCTGGAGTGCACTCGGGTATTCGTCTCCACCTGGCAGCGGGTGAGTTCCAGCTTCAGGTTGATCCCGCTCTCGGCGGCAGTTCGTGCCACCTCGGCATTATTCGAGGCGGGCGCGCCTGTCCCCGGGTCCGCAAGCAGGAATTCTTCCTCAACACCGACGGTCGACGAGGCCGCGTCCATTGCCATGAGGTTACTCGCGGACCCGGTGCGGGAAGTCCGCGGGCGGATATTGACGGAGGGGACGTGAACGCCGACCTTCCGACCCGGTGAGGAGTGTGGACCCCGCCCGCGACACCGGTGGCGCTGATTGCGGGGCACACCCTTTGTTTTCCATGCGGGCCGGATCGGGAATTCGAGCTCGAACCACCGAGTCGGGTTTTCGGGGGTCAGTATGCGGAGTTGACGTTGTCCATTGATCCGTAGCGGGCGGCGGCGTAGTTGCAGGCGGCGGTGATGTTGGCTACGGGGTCGTAGATGTCCCAGGAGGTTCCGGTGACGTGGTAGGCCTGGAAGGTGGGGTCGATGACTTGGAGTAGGCCTTTGGATGGGGTGCCGTTGGCTGCGTTGGTGTCGTAGAGGTTGATGGCGGCGGGGTCTCCTCCGGATTCGCGCATGATGTTGCGGTGGATGGCGTCGTAGCTGCCGGGGATGCCGTGTGTGGCCATGATGTCGAGTGCTTGGCGGATCCAGTTGTCGAGGTTGGAGCCGTTGATGGTGGAGTCTGCGAGGATTTTTGTGGTGGGGAGGTTCGTGGCTGCTGGGGTGGTTCGTGCCGGCGGTTCGGGGACGAGTGCTGTGGCCTGGGCGGTTGCCGCGATCGACAGGGATGCGGCTACGGCGAGGTAGACGGCGAGACGGCGGGCGGTCCGGGTGCGGGGGCGGGGGCCGGTGGCCATGGAGTTCCTCCTCAGGAATTTCGTTGCCGAGTGCATGTCGCTTCGTTGCGGCGTGCGGGGTGTGTGGGGCCCTGGCGGTGTTTTCGGGTGCGCTCGGCAGTGGTGACAGCATCGGTTGCGGGGTTGTTCGGGCACGACGGCCGATCTCCCGCAGACATACCTATTTCTGCTTTTGCGGTAGAAGAGGGACGGCGGTATACGTCCCAGTGCTCGGCATCGCAGCGACGGCGCCGGGTCTCATCGTCGGCGATCATGCGGGTGAGCCGGCGTTGCCGACGAGCACCCTGCCGACGTCACCGTGAACAGCGGGATGGAGGTACGGTTCCTGGCATGAGCAAGACAACTGTGGAGTTGTCCCATCCGATCTCGGACGGCATGCTCACCTACCCGGGATTGACTGGACCGCGGGTCACCACAGATATTTCGCGTCAGCAGTCGCCACTGATCGGCATGGCTTATGACATCGCGCGGGTGGATATGGTCGGCAACACCGGGACGTATATCGATGCGCCCTTCCATTTCCATGCCGATGGCGCCGATATCGCCGAGTTGCCGCTGGAGCGGCTGTTCAACATACCGATCGTGATGATCCGCGCGGCGGGCCTTCGCGCGGTGGGACCGGATCTGCTCGGTGACCCGGCACGGCTGTGGGGCAAGGCGGTGCTCGTGCACACCGGTTGGTCGGCTCGGTGGGGGTCGCAGGCGTACCGGGGCCCCGGGCATCCGTTCCTGATCGGTGAGGTCGCGGATGCGCTGGTTGCCGCGAATGTCGCGGTGGTTGGAATCGACTCGCTCGATATCGACGACATCTCCCTGCCTACGCGTCCGTGTCACCACGCATTGCTCGGGGCGGGAATCCCGATCATCGAGCAGATGACGAACCTGGACGTGGTCCCCGACATCGGTGCCAGGCTGGTCGCACTGCCGGCGCCGGTGCGCGGGATGGGCTCGTTTCCGCTGCGCGCTATTGCCTGGACCGATCACGGCGGCACTATCAGCTGATCGGGCCTCGCTCCACGATCAGCGGGGACACCGGGTACGCACGCCAGTTCGACGACGAGATCCACCGCACCACTACGTCGGATGAAAAGCGCGGTATCGGCCCGGAAATCCTGAAGCTGGCCCCAGCCCCAAGGTAGAACTGTCGGTGGTCGACGGGGTGTGAGTCAGTTCGGGATTGCCGCCGGGTCTGTGGTGCGGTCGTGGTCGCGGAGCATACGTTGGACGGTGGCCGGGGAGGGGTGTTGGCCTTTCTTTTTGACCTTGGCGATGACGAGGCGGGCGGCGATGTCGCGCAGGCTGAGTTCTTGGGCGCGTAGGTGCACGGCGTGGGTGAGCGTGTCGTCGCCGACGACTGTGGCTCCGCCGATGGTTTTGCCGCGTTTTCGGGCGGATTCGTGGCCTTCGAGGGTGCGGTCGCGGATGTATTCGCGTTCCATCCCGGATAGTGCTGCGAGCACGGTGAACACGATCCCGGACGGGTCGTGTTGTCCTTGCAGCTCGCCGGTGAGGAAGTCAAGGCCGATGCCGGATCCCTTGAGCTGTTCGGCGAGTGCCGCCAGTTCGATGCCGCGGCCGAGCCGTTTGTGCTCGTGGACTACCAGGGTGACCGCGATCCCTGCCACACGCATCTCGCGGGCGGGAGCGACCGCGGCGTAACGGGCGGTGCCGTTTCATAGGCGACCGCCTATGAAACACACAACGCATCCAGGCGACGCCGTGCGACCGCGTGTCGTTTGCTCCCGTTGCGAGACCGCCACCTCGCCGGGTCGCGGGACCAGAGACCGCAGTGTGTGGAAATGGAACAGGTTATCGCGCAGCTGATCGGCCTTACGCTGAGTTCCCGAACGACCGGCATACGGCCAGTTGCGGACGTTCCGCCGGCGTCACCGGCATGAGATGACCTCGGGCTGTTGATCTTCAAGTCACGGCGTCTGGCCGCTTCGAACCGGTCTGGGCATCATCACGGGTTCCGGTAGAAGTCGCCGAGAATCCAACGAAGTTCGGCATATCCCCTGGCGGAGATGATCTATCGGTGGCGACGCCTCTTCGGGCCCGGCACCACGACCGATAGTGCCCTCAGCTGCGGTTACTCCGATATCTGACCGATTCTCGGCGAGTACTCCGGCAACTCCCCACTGGCGTGGCGACCTGTCGCACAAATAGTCGAAGTCGACCAATCGAATTCAACTTAAAGGAGGAGCCTGCCGCCCAGGCCACTGTTCAGTCCTCCCGCCCTGGCCATGCTGGGACTCCTGGCGGAAAGCGCGCGGCACCCGTATGCGATGCGAACCCTGTTGGGCTCGACCGCACTCTCAAGCTCAAGCGCGCGACGCTCTACGACCTGCTGCCCCGGCTGACGGCGGCCGGACTGGTCGAGAAACATTGCGTTGCTAGGTTGCTAGCATGCTAGCATTGGTCGTGTGGGTGAGAAGAATGTCAAACAGTTCAACGTGTATCTGCCGGTCGAGCTGATCAAGCAGGTCAAGTTCCGCTCGATCGACACGGGGCTGTCGCTGTCGGCTCTGGTCGAAGAGGCCTTGCGGGCATACCTCGCTGAAGACACCCGACGCTGAAGACCCTGGTCTTCGGTCGTATCGACACCCGGGATTGGAAAATCTGTGACTGGACAACGCAATCCGTGGCCGGCGCTGGGCGCGCTGATCATCGGATTCTTCATGATCCTGCTGGACTCGACCATCGTCTCGGTGGCCAACCCGATCATCATGCGGGACCTGCGCGCCGACATCACCCAGGTCATCTGGGTGACCAGCGCCTACCTGCTCACCTACGCGGTGCCCCTACTGGTGACCGGCAGACTCGGGGATCGATTGGGCCCCAAGAAGATCTATCTGATGGGTCTGGCGGTGTTCACCGCGGCATCGTTGTGGTGCGCGAGGTCCGGCAGCATCGAGATCCTCATCGCGGCCCGCGCCGTGCAGGGTCTCGGCGCGTCCATGATGACGCCGCAGACCATGGCCGTCATCACCCGCACCTTTCCGCCGGACCGCCGTGGCGCCGCCATGGGCGTGTGGGGTGCGGTGGCCGGCCTGGCCATGCTGGTCGGCCCGATCCTGGGCGGCGTGCTCGCCGACGAACTGGGGTGGAGCTGGATCTTCTACATCAACGTACCGATCGGGGTGATCGCCTTCGCGCTGGCGTGGCGGCTGGTACCCACCCTGGAAACCCATCCGCACCAATTCGATCGGGTCGGGGTCGCGCTGTCGGCGGCGGGCATGTTCCTGCTGGTGTTCGGCCTCCAGGAAGGCAACGGCTGGCACTGGAATGGTGCTATCTGGGCCATAATCGCTGCGGGACTGGCGATTTCGGTGCTGTTCGTGAAGAGTCAGGCGCGGACGACTGCCGAACCCTTGGTGCCGTTGCGGTTGTTCCGTGATCGCAACTTCGCGCTGTCGAGTGTCGCGGTCACGGCCATGGGCGTGGCGGTCACGTCGATGATGACCCCGTGGTACTTCTACCTCCAGGCGGTGCGCGACCTGTCGCCGATGCGGTCGGCACTGGTCTTGGCCCCGATGGCCATCGTCACCGCGATCACCGGACCGCTGATCGGCAAGGTCTCCGACCGGGTGCCGCCCCGCGTCGTGCCCACCGTCGGTTTCGCACTGTTCGCCACGTCGGTCTTCGGAATCGCCGCCGCGATGCGACCGAGTTCGCCGATCACGGTATTCCTGGTGGCGGGTGTGGTTGCCGGCCTAGCGAATTCCTGCATCTGGGCGTCACTGGCCTCGGTCGCCACCCGCAATCTGCCGATGCATCAGGCCGGCGCCGGGGCGGGTGTATACAACACCACCCGCCAACTGGGCTCGGTATTGGGTAGCGCGGCCGTCGCCGCGCTGATGTCCGCCCGCTTGACCGCTGCCGGCTTGGGCGATGGAGCCCTGTCCATCGGCGCCGCCGGACATCTGGCGCCCGGCGCGCTGGATCGGTTCAGCACAGCCCTCGGCCAGGCGATGATCCTCCCGGCCGCCGCCTTGGTGGT
Source organism: Nocardia sp. NPDC101769 (assembly GCF_044766925.1). Taxonomy (NCBI): domain Bacteria; kingdom Bacillati; phylum Actinomycetota; class Actinomycetes; order Mycobacteriales; family Nocardiaceae; genus Nocardia; species Nocardia sp. NPDC101769. Next base: position 22,819 of record NZ_JBIWMX010000008.1, read on the forward strand.
CGGCGCGCTCGCCGCGGCACTGTTCACCGGTTCGACGCCAACGCCCCACCGCGAGGCGCCAACAGAACTCCCTGTCCCGGTCGCCAATTCGAACGACCGCAACTGAAACATTCGGCAAGAAGGAGAAAATCCATGAGCACCAACGGTATCGAAATGATCTTCCTCGAGACCCACAACTGGGGCAAGGCGGCGAAGTTCTTCCAATCACTGGGCTACGAACTGGAATTCGACACCGGGCACAACTCCGGCCAGCTCCGGAACACGACCGGCCCCGCCATCTTCATCGCGGAGGTACCCGAAAGCAGGGAACCCGGGATGCAGTGCGTCCTCGGCGTAGACAACCTGGACGAGCTGCGAGTCGACCCCGACATCGACGTGGTGTCCCCGGCCGACGACACCCACTACGGCACCCGGGAGATGATCATCCGTGATCCCGATGGACGGACCTGGACACTGTCGTCTCCGCTGAAGAACGACTAGCCGCCGCCTGGCCGGGCATGCCACCGCCTCCATCGACATCAAAGGAGCCAGCTATGTCCGCTGACGCGAACCAGCCACTGGACATGAGCGCCGACCTGTTCATCGGCGGCTCGTGGATCAAGGGCAACGGAGGCAGCCGACCGAACGTCGATCCTGGCAACGGTTCGACCGTCGGCACGGTCACCACCGCCGACGCGGAGCAGGTCAAGAATGCTGTCGATGCCGCATCGGCGGCGTTCCCCTCCTGGAGTTCGACCATACCCAGCAAGCGGGGGTCGATCTTGAAAGAGGCGGCCCGGCTGCTGGCGGCGCGCTCGGAGGCGAGTGCGGTCTTGCTGGTCGAGACCGGCAAGACCCAGGCCGACGCCCGTGGCGAGATTCAGCGCGCCATCGACACGCTGCTGTGGAATGGCGAGCAGGCAGGACGCGTGCACGGGACCATCTTCCCGGGCATCTCCGACGCAAGCACCCGCCGCTCCACGCCGACCTCACTCGGTGTCGTCGTGGCCATCACCGCATGGAACTTCCCTGCGGTCCTGATCGCCCGCAAACTCGGCGCAGCTCTCGCGGCCGGCTGCACCGTGGTGTTGAAGGCATCGGACTTCTGCCCGGCCACCGCCAGGATCCTCATCGAAGTTCTCGTCGAGGCGGGGCTGCCCGACGGTGTGGTCAACCTCCTGTTCGGCGAGTCCCCAGCGGTGGCCGAGCAGCTGCTCGCCTCGCCCAAGGTGAAGGCGCTGACCTTCACCGGCTCCACCGCTGTCGGCAAGAAGCTTGCAGCCCTGGCAGCACCGAACCTCATCCGCCCGGTCATGGAGCTCGGCGGTCACGCACCCGTGATCGTGTGGGAGGACGCAGATGTCGAGCACGTCATTGCCACGACTTCGCGGGCAAAGTTCGGCTCCGCGGGGCAGTCCTGCGTTGCACTGAGTCGCTACTTCGTGCACGAGAGCCTCTACAGGGACTTCGTCGATGCCCTTGTGAAGAAGGCCGAGTCGTTCACACTCGGCCATGGCAACGACGGGGGCGTCACACTGGGGGCCGTCGCCCACCAGGGCCGGATCGACGTGCTGGACGCTCTGGTCCGCGATGCCGAAGCCAGGGGCGCAGTCGTCGAGACCGGCGGGGGCCGAGTGGACCGTCCGGGGTTCTACTACCGTCCGACCGTCCTGTCGGGGGTGTCCGCGGACGCCGAGATCATGTTCGAGGAGCCGTTCGGCCCCATATGCGCCGTTGTCCCGGTCTCCGATCTGGACACGACCATCGAACTGGCGAACTCCGCGCAATACTCTTTTGCCGCATACCTGTTCACCGATTCGCTGGCCGTAAGGAACGCCGTGGTCACAGGGCTGGATGCCTCCAACATCGGCATCAACCAGCTTGCTCCGTCCCTTCCCGACGTCCCGCTGGGGGGCCTGGGGAACAGCGGGTACGGGTACGAGGGCGGCCTCGAAGGCATCCTCGCCTTCACCCAGCTGCGCCTGGTCAGCGAAACCGCTCACGGCTAAAGCGTCACATCGAAGAAGCCCGCAGTGACACTTTCCCTCCAAGGGGATCCGCTGAGCATCCCCGTACCGGGGATGCTCGGCCTCGACGATCATGCCGCGGGCCTGGACCTGGGCCGCGCCCGCTCCGCTGGCGTCCTTCGGTCGCCTTCCGCCTGCGGTGGAGACCGCTATCAGCACCACATGGCATCCCACCCACCAGGAAACGCACAGACGTCGTAACCGAAACCGCCGCTGCGGCCCTGCACGATCTGCTGGACAACGCAGGCCAGAGCCACGCCGCGGCGATCAGCTACCGCGCAGACATCCCGGAATCGGCAATCCGGTAGGGAAACGGCCCTCGAGCTCGAAGAATTTCAGCAACAGACTGAAACCCAGGCGAGTCGCACCCGATTTGTTGCCCACCAACCGTCAGTCCTCGCCGACCAGCGTCCACGACCCGACCAAATCCTCGGTCGACCACTCCTGGCGCACGCCCGGCAACAGTAGACGCATCGGCTTGGGCGCGAAGCTGCTTTGGGGCTGGGGCCAGCTTCAGAATTCCCGGGCCGTATCAAGACGATTTCACGAATTGTGCGCCCGGGCCGGGGGTGCGGTGAATGGCCGATGGGGGTAGGTGGGCATGGCCCGCGGCGCATTCCAGGAAGAGTCGGACCGGGGCTTCGCAGTCGTGGTCGGCGCCGGGGGTGTGATGGCGGATCACCACCGACGGCCCCTGCGGGTCGGCCAGATACTTGTCGCCCCACTCCAGCAACGCCACCAGGGTCGGCCGCAGGTCCAGACCGCGCTCGGTGAGGCGGTACTCGTAGCGCTGCCGGGAACCCGGCTCCTGGTATGGGATGCGTTGCAGCACACCGGTTTCGACCAGACTGTCGAGCCGGGCGGAAAGCAGGTTGCTGGCGATACCCAAGCGGTCACGGAAGTCGTTGAAGCGAGTCGCGCCATCGATGGCCTCTCGAACGATCAGCAATGACCAGCGTTCCCCGACTACCGACAGCGCGCGTGCCACCGAGCAGTTGGCGGTGTCGATTCGACGATCCGGGTCCATGTGGCCACCCTATCGGTCTAGGTTGACAATCTCCACTCAGCGGCATTAGCGTTCGTCATCTGAGTTTAGAAATTAAATCTAGGAGGTAGTCGGCATGCCGATGCTCGATGTCTACATTCCGGAGGGCACCTTCACTGCCGAGCGGGAAGCGGCGCTGATGAACCAGATCACCGAAATCCTCATCCGCCATGAGGGATTCGACCCCGCCGATCCGGTCACGCGCTCGGTCTCATGGGTGTTCCTGCACCGCCCGGCAGCGGTCTACGTCGGCGGTGCACGTGCAGACATGCCCCGGTACAAAGTGGTCCCGTCAGTGCCGGAAGGACAACTGGACACTGCCAAGCGAGCCGGCGTCATCGCAGAGGTCACCGAGGCGATACTCGATGCGGAGGGCGGCGGGTGGCCGCGTGATCCCGGCCGAATCTGGGTGTTCCCCACCGAGATTCCCGAGGGACACTGGGGCGGATTCGGTGAGGTCAGGCCGTTGAGCCGTATTCTCGGCCGGCTGACCGGTGACGATGCCGAACGGGCCGCCCGGCTGGCGGCCGAGCGGATCGCCGCCAGCCGCGTCGAACGCACCACGCTCCCGCACAGCGCGCGCTGACCGTCCGGCAGCGGCGCCACCATATCGAGGCCGAACCGGCATCGACGGCCTGCCGCAACCGCTCGAATTATGGTGCGGCTTGGCCCGATTCGAGGCGGGAGCGCACGTCGGCCGGGGTGATCATCGGCAAAACCTTGCTCTTCGTCGGCTTCGTCAGCCAGAACTCCAGGCGAAACCAGCCGGCGCGGTCCCGCCGAGCCCGAACCCGCGCGCGGAGATATTTCATCCGGGCGCGGGTGTGGGAGTCGGGTTTTCGGGGGTCAGTATGCGGAGTTGACGTTGTCCATTGATCCGTAGCGGGCGGCGGCGTAGTTGCAGGCGGCGGTGATGTTGGCTACGGGGTCGTAGATGTCCCAGGAGGTTCCGGTGACGTGGTAGGCCTGGAAGGTGGGGTCGATGACTTGGAGTAGGCCTTTGGATGGGGTGCCGTTGGCTGCGTTGGTGTCGTAGAGGTTGATGGCGGCGGGGTCTCCTCCGGATTCGCGCATGATGTTGCGGTGGATGGCGTCGTAGCTGCCGGGGATGCCGTGTGTGGCCATGATGTCGAGTGCTTGGCGGATCCAGTTGTCGAGGTTGGAGCCGTTGATGGTGGAGTCTGCGAGGATTTTTGTGGTGGGGAGGTTCGTGGCTGCTGGGGTGGTTCGTGCCGGCGGTTCGGGGACGAGTGCTGTGGCCTGGGCGGTTGCCGCGATCGACAGGGATGCGGCTACGGCGAGGTAGACGGCGAGACGGCGGGCGGTCCGGGTGCGGGGGCGGGGGCCGGTGGCCATGGAGTTCCTCCTCAGGAATTTCGTTGCCGAGTGCATGTCGCTTCGTTGCGGCGTGCGGGGTGTGTGGGGCCCTGGCGGTGTTTTCGGGTGCGCTCGGCAGTGGTGACAGCATCGGTTGCGGGGTTGTTCGGGCACGACGGCCGATCTCCCGCAGACATACCTATTTCCGGGACTTGCCCTTTTCCGGCTCTTGCCTCGATCCGCCGATCCGCCGGCACCCGTGTCGGGCATGGCAGACGTTGTCACCCGGGAACCAACAGCATTCTCGGAGTGCGGTCACGGCCGGTCGCGAGCATTTTTTCGCAATGGTCCGACCACCCGCGTGGAGATATTCTGGCTGGTGTCCGCTGCTGGCGATTTGCGAGTTATCGATGTCTGAAAGTGATCCATTCGAAACGCAGCGTGATGCCGGTCCCGACGTCGTCACGGAGTTGAGTGCTGCCGGGTTCGTCGACGCCCACCAGATCGGCCGGGGTGGTCTCGGGGCTGTTTACCGGTGCACCCAAGTTGCCGCTGACCGCACGGTGGCGGTGAAGGTCCTCACCGGTGAACTGGAGGAGGACCGGGACCGGTTCCTTCGCGAGCAGCGGGCGATGGGTCCTCTCACCGGGCATCCGAACATTGTCAGCATGCTGGAGGTCGGGCAAACGGGCAGCGGCCGCCCCTACCTGGTCATGCCGTACTTTTCCCGGGGCTCGCTGGGTGGACGTATCCGGGACGACGGTCCACTGTCTCTCGCGGAAACGCTTCACATCGGGGTGAAGATCGCGGGGGCGCTGGAATCCGCACATCGAGCGGGAGTTCTCCACCGCGATATCAGGCCGGCGAACATTCTGCTCACCGACTACGACGAGCCGGTGTTGACCGACTTCGGTATCGCCCACGTCTCTGGCGAGTTCGAGACCGAAGCCGAGATCACCACCGGCTCGCCGGTCTTCACCGCGCCCGAGGTGCTGGGTGGACAGGCCCCCAGCCGTGGCTCGGACGTCTACGGGCTGGGAGCCACATTGCTCTGTGCGCTCACCGGCCACGTCGCGTTCGAACGCCGCAGTGGTGGGCAGGCGGTGGCCCGGTTCGTGCGGATCACCACCCCTTCGAATCCCGACCTCTGTGCAATCGGTATCCCCTGGGACGTACGCGCAGTGATCGATGCGGCCATGTCTCCCGACCCGCACAACCGTCCTGCCGCGGCGGTATTGGGCGAGCAACTGCGTCGAATACAGCTCGAGCACGGTTTCGCGGTCGACGACATGGCGGTGCGCGACGAATCGGGCTCCGAACCCGAATCGTTGGTGAGTTCGAAAACGTCCGTGCCGCAAGGAGTTCCGCGTATCCGCAGCGACGGATTGCACGAGGGCACCGGAAATCTGCCGCTCGAGCTGACCAGCTTCGTCGATCGACGGACCCAGTTGTCCGAGGTCGGCAATCTGCTGGCCGGGTCACGTCTGGTGACCTTGACCGGGATCGGCGGGGTCGGAAAGTCAAGGCTCGCACTGCGAGTCGCTCACAAGGTTCGGCAGAAGTTCGTGAACGGCGCGTGGCTGGTCGAGTTGGCGGAGCTGCGCGATGACGCATTGCTGCCCGATGTGGTGGCTGCTGTCTTCGGACTACGAAGCCAAGGTGTGATATCCGTGCTCGACACGCTGGTGGAGGCGCTGGCACCGCATGATCTGCTGGTGGTGCTGGACAACTGTGAGCACGTGATCGACGCGGCCGCGAAGCTGTCGGAGACGCTGCTGCTGGCGTGTCCGAATGTGCGAATTCTGGCGACCAGTCGCGAAGCACTGGGGATCGGCGGGGAAGCCGTGTATCCGCTTCAGCCGCTCGGGATTCCCGATTCGACCAATGAGCGGGCGCTGGCTCACAGCCACGCGGTGGCACTGTTCGTCGAGCGGGCCGCCGCGGCGGTGCCGGGGTTCGAGATGACCGAAGCGAACCAGCGCGGCATTGCCCAGATCTGCGCCAGGCTGGACGGATTGCCGTTGGCGATCGAGCTGGCCGCGGCGCGTCTGCGCACGATGTCGGTCGAGCAGATCCAGACCCGGCTGAGAGACCGGTACGCCCTGTTGACCCGGGGTGGCCGGGGAACGCCGAAGCGGCAGCAGACGCTGTGGTACTGCATCAGCTGGAGCTACGACCTGTGCACACCCGACGAGAAGCGGCTGTGGGCTTGCTTGTCCGTGTTCACCGGCGGCTTCGAACTCGACGCCGTCGAGCAGGTGTGCGCCGATGACATGACCGAGTCCCAGGTGCTCGATACGTTGTCCGCGCTGGTGGACAAATCCATCCTGGTCCGGCAGGAAGCCGGTGGGGCGGTGCGTTTCCGGATGCTCGAGTCGGTGCACGAATTCGGCCGGGAGAAGGCCGAGGAGTCCGGCCAGTTCCCGGGCCTGCACCGGCGGCATCGGGACTGGTGTGAACGACTGGTACGCGAGGCGGACGCCAATTTGATCGGTCCGCATCAACTGGCTTGGGTTGCCCGGCTCGAGCGGGAACTGCCGAATCTTCGAAAGGCCTTGGAATTCAGTTTGTCCGAGTCCGACGAAGGCGGGCTCGGGATGGTCACGAACCTGTACCTGTTCTGGGGCCTGCGAGGGCGGCTCCATGAGGGCCGTCGCTGGTATGAGCGCGTGCTCGGCCATTCGGTCGACGGCCGGACCACGGATCGAGCCAGGGCACTCTTCGCCGCCGGCAACATCGCGGGTTTGAACGGCGACCTGCAGACCGCGAGCGACCGGTTCGCGGAACTCCGCGTACTCGCCGAGCAGACGGTGGAGCCGCTGGTCGGAGCGTTGGTCAACCACGCCGAGGCAAATCAGGCGCTCGCCCGCGGCAACGTCGGTGAGTCCGACGCGGCTGCCCTCCTTACCGATGTGGTCCGCAGTTACGAGGCGGGCGGTGAGTTCGGAATGGAGTTGGATGCCCGACTCTCCCTCGGCTGGGCCTACGCCCTGGGGGGCGATGCTGCCCGGGCCGTCGCCTGCCACGAAAAGACGCTCGCCACGACAGCGGCCTGCGGCGAGACGATCTATCGATCATGGGCGTTGTTCGCGGCGGGCTTCGCCGTGTGGCGCTCCGGCGATGTCGAACGCGCCAAGCGCCTCTTGGAGGAAGGCGTTCGACTGTCCGCTCTGCTGGCCGATCCGCTCGTCGCCGCGGGTTGTCTGGAGACGCTGGCCTGGATTGCTGCCGACCGGCACGAAGCCCGCCGTGCGGCTGTCCTGGTGGGCGCGGCCGACAAGTTGAGGCGCCTCGCCGGCACCGCGACGCTCATGATCCGTGATCTGCTCGCATACCGTGCCGAGTGCGTGCGGAGCAGCCGCGATGCGCTCGGCGTGCGTGCCTTCGACCGGGCCCGCCAGGAAGGTTCCGCGATGAGTCTCGACTCGGCCGTACGGCTCGCGCTCGACGAACCTTCCCCCACGGCCGATAGTGCGCCGCAGCAGCTGACGAAGCGTGAACGGCAGGTCGCCGACCTCGTCGCGGAAGGTCTGACGAACAGGGCGATCGCGACCCGTCTTGTGATCTCACAGCGCACCGCACAGGGGCACGTCGAACACATCCTGGTCAAATTGGGATTCACCTCGCGCGCGCAGATAGCGGCCTGGGCGGCAGAGCATTCCGGCGGCAGTCCGGGATGACCGCCCGGCGTATCGCTGTGGTGTCGGTCGCGCCGAGTTGTCCCCCGAGTCGGTGGTGCGGCGAATAATTCGGCTGTGACACAAGGCGGTGAGCCTGCTCCGGACAATGCGCAGATCCTCGAACGGGTGATGGGCGCGGGTCGCCCACAGAGCGTCGGCAGCTTCCGCTTCTGGTTCGGTGACCAGCGGTGGGAATGGTCCGATGAGGTGGCCGTGATGCACGGGTACCAGCCGGGATCCGTGCTGCCGACCACTGATCTGCTGCTCTCACACAAGCATCCCGAGGATCGTGTCCTGGTCGCCGGTACGATCGCGCGTTCGGCGAACGATGCCATGCCGTTCTCGAGCCGGCACCGCATCATCGACACCGGGGGGAGCGTGCACGACGTGATCGTGGTGGGCGATCGGATGGTCGACGGCCAGGACCGAGTGGTCGGATCGGCCGGCTACTACATCGACGTGACCGAGGCTCTCGCCGAACACCGTCAGGAGGCCCTCGACGACAGCCTGCACGAGCTGTACGCCGCGCGCGCGGTGATCGAGCAGGCCAAGGGGGCGATCATGCTGGTCTACGGTGTCAGCGCCGAGGCGGCGTTCCGCGTGCTCACCTGGCGATCGCAGGAGACCAATACCAAGCTGCGCACGCTGGCCGCGCAATTGATGGAGGACCTGCAGGCCCTGGCGGATGGGGCGAAGCCGATTCGCACCCACTTCGACCATCTGCTGCTGACCGCCCACGAGCGAGTACCCGGGCGATGAACCCTGGCGGTTCCCGGGCCGCACCACGCGGTACGCGCACCATCGGTTGCTCGAACGGCGAGCGCGGGTTTACCGTCAGAGGATTCGGTTTGCGTCGATTGGCAGATCGTGGCATCAACAACGCGGCAGCGCAGGCCCTTTCGCTCGTTGACGAAGCGCCTGGCGCTGACCCGGCAGGAATCGCTGCGACTGGTGGCGATGGCCGGGGTGATCGTCGGCCTGCACGTGCTGGGCTGGTTCACGCTGGTCGCGTTCGTGGCCCCGCAGCATCTCAGCGTCGGCGACCGCACCCTCGGTATCGGAGTCGGCCTGACCGCATACACCCTGGGCATGCGGCACGCGTTCGACGCCGACCACATCGCCGCCATCGACAACACCACCCGCAAGCTCATGCACGATGGGCAACGGCCGCTGTCGGCGGGATTCTTCTTCTCCCTCGGACATTCCACGGTCGTCTTCGGGCTGGCCCTGCTGCTCTCGCTGGGCGTGCGGGTCGTCGTCGGGCCGGTCGAGAACGACTCCTCGGCGCTGCATCACTACACCGGACTGATCGGCACGACCGTATCCGGGATGTTCCTCTACCTCATCGCGATCCTGAATCTCGTTGTGCTGGTGGGTATTCTGCGGGTCTTCGGGCGGATGCGCGGCGGCTACGACGAGGCCGAGCTGGAGCAGCGGCTGGCGCAGCGCGGCCTGGTGAATCGGCTACTCGGGCCGATGACGAGGTCGGTGACCAAGCCCTGGCAGATGTATCCGATCGGGCTGCTGTTCGGTCTCGGCTTCGACACCGCCACCGAGGTCGCGCTGCTGGTATTGGCCGGCACCAGTGCGGCGGTGGGCCTGCCCTGGTACGCGATTCTGTGTCTGCCGATCCTGTTCGCCGCTGGTATGAGCCTGCTGGACACCATCGACGGCGGCTTCATGAACTTCGCCTACGGGTGGGCTTTCGCCAAACCTGTGCGCAGGGTCTACTACAACATCACCGTCACGGCGCTGTCCGTCGCGGTCGCGCTGATCATCGGCACCATCGAGCTGCTCGGCCTGCTCGTGGGCCAACTCGGGTGGACCGGTGGCGTCTGGGATTGGGTCGGCGGACTCGACCTCGAGCTGGTCGGGTTCCTGGTGGTCGGCCTGTTCGTCCTCACCTGGGCCATTGCGCTGCTGGCCTGGCACTACGGCCGCCTCGAGGAGAAATGGACCAGCGCGCGGCAACCGGGCGCCGAGGAATGAACCGCGAGGGCGCCGGTGGGCTGGGGTGGTGTGCGGGGAAAGGCTCGGGAGTAGCTTGGGAGGGGTCCTTCTCGGTAGGGGTCCTTCTCGACGAGACGAGTTCGTTGTGCACGAGATGGCGATTACCCAGAGTGTCATCGATGCCGTCGGCGAACACGCGGCCGGCCGCACCGTTCACAGCGTGACGCTCGAGATCGGCGAACTCTGTGCCGTCGTCCCCGATGCCCTGCGTTTCTGTTTCGAGCTGGCCGCCGAGGGAACCGTCGCGGCGGGCGCACGTCTGGATATCCGTCTCATTCCCGGCATGGCCCGGTGCCGGGCCTGCGGCCGGGACTTCGTTCTGCCCGATCCTGTGCTGCTGTGCCGTTGCGGCAGTGCGGATGTCGAGGTGACCGCCGGGCGGGAGCTGCGAATCCGATCCATGGAGGTGAGCGACCCATGTGTGCTACCTGCGGATGCGGTGGCGAGACGGGCGGACTGATCACCGTCCCGCACCAGCACGGCCCGGGCGACGATCACGCCCATGACGATCACGCCCATGACGACCATGCCCATGACGACCATACCCATCACGATCATGGGCACCCGAGGCACGACCATGCCGGACACGAACACGGCGCGGACCATGTGCACCTGCCGATCACCGAGACCGTGACGCTGGAACAGCGGGTCCTGGCCAAGAACGACCGGCAGGCACAGGAGAACCGGGCCTGGCTGGCCGAACGCGGCATCCTCGCGCTCAATATGACGAGTTCGCCGGGCGCGGGTAAGACCACGCTGCTGGTGCGTACCATCCGTGAACTCGGTGCGGGGCCGATCGCTGTCATCGAGGGGGATCAGGAGACCCTGCTCGACGCCGAGCGGATCATGGCCACCGGATGCAGGGTGGCACAGATCAATACCGGTGCCGGCTGTCACCTGGACGCGGCCATGACCCGGCGCGCCCTCGACATGCTCGCACCGGAGTCCGGCAGCCTGCTGTTCATCGAGAATGTCGGAAACCTGGTGTGCCCGGCGCTGTTCGATCTGGGGGAGAGGGGCAAAGTCGTGGTGATCTCGGTGACCGAGGGCACCGACAAGCCGCTGAAGTACCCGCACATGTTCTCGGTGGCGACCCTGGTGCTGATCAACAAGATCGACCTGTTGCCCTACGTCGACTTCGATCCGGTCCGCTTCGGTGAGCTCGCGCGATCGGTGAATCCCGGAGTCCGGATCCTGGAGATCTCGGCGTCCACCGGGGCGGGTCTCGGGCAGTGGTACGAATGGCTGTCCGCACAGCGCGTGCCGGTCCGGTGAACTCTTGAGGCGGTCTCGGGCCGGGCCTAAACTTACGTGATCAGGCTCACATCCCGGCCGGTCGTTTTCGAGAAAACGGCGACGTCCGACCGCCTTGCATTTCGCTTCGAAGGGTGGCACCTTTTCATGCCGACTAAAGAAGCAGTCAATGCGGAGCAGACGCTGATTCACGTTCTCTGGATCAACGCGGGACTCAGTTGTGATGGCGATTCGGTGGCCCTGACTGCCGCCACCCAGCCCAGTGTCGAGGAGATAGCTCTCGGATCCCTGCCTGGCCTGCCCAAGATCGCCGTTCATTGGCCACTCATCGATTACGAATGTGGCCCGGCCGGGGGAGCCGACGACTTCCTCGAGTGGTTCTTCAAGGCCGATCGGGGCGAGCTCGAGCCCTTCGTCCTGGTCGTCGAGGGGTCGATCCCGAACGAGCGCTTGCACGTCGAGGGCTACTGGTGCGGGTTCGGCAACAATCCCGAGACCGGTCAGCCCATGACCACCAGCGAATGGCTCGATCGGCTGACCCCGAAGGCGACCGCGGTGGTCGCGGCCGGCACCTGCGCGACCTACGGCGGCATCCACGCCATGGCCGGCAATCCGACCGGCGCCATGGGCGTCCCCGACTATCTGGGCTGGGAGTGGAAGAGCAAGGCCGGCATACCCATCGTGTGTGTGCCGGGTTGCCCGATTCAGCCCGACAATCTCTCCGAGACCCTGACCTACCTGCTCTACATGGCCACCGGCCAGGCCCCGATGATCCCGCTCGACGAGGCACTGCGCCCCAAGTGGCTTTTCGGTGCGACGGTGCACGAGGGCTGCGATCGCGCGGGCTATTACGAGCAGGGTGATTTCGCCACCGAATACGGCTCGCCGAAATGCATCGTGAAATTGGGCTGCTGGGGGCCGGTCGTGAAATGCAATGTACCCAAACGCGGTTGGATAAACGGCGTCGGCGGTTGCCCGAATGTCGGTGGCATCTGCATCGGTTGCACCATGCCGGGATTCCCGGACAAGTTCATGCCTTTCATGGACGAGCCACCCGGCGGCAAGCTCTCCTCCACCGCGTCGGGTTTGTACGGCTCGGTGATTCGCAGTCTGCGGCACATCACCGGTCGCACCGTGGACAAGGAGCCGAGCTGGCGGCACAAGGGAGACAAGCTGGATTCCGGCGCGGTCCGGACCTGGTAGGGAAGGCAATCCGATGACCGAGATCATTCCCGAGCCCTCGCACCGCACGATCGAACCGGATTCCCTCGTCGAGATGGCATGGGATCCGATCACCCGCATCGTAGGCAGTCTGGGCATCTACACCAAGATCGATTTCGAGAACCGGGAGGTGGTCGAGTGCCACAGCACCTCCTCGATCTTCCGTGGTTACTCGATCTTCATGCGCGGCAAGGATCCTCGTGACGCGCACTTCATCACCAGCCGCATCTGCGGCATCTGCGGTGACAACCACGCCACCTGTTCGTGCTACTGCCAGAACATGGCCTACGGGGTGAAGCCGCCGAATCTGGGCGAGTGGATCGTCAATATGGGCGAGGCCGCCGAGTACATGTTCGACCACAACATCTTCCAGGAGAATCTGGTCGGCGTGGACTTCTGCGAGAAGATGGTGTCCGAGACCAACCCGGGCGTGCTGGCCCTGGCCGAGAAGACCGAGGCGCCGCACGCGCAGGCGCACGGCTATCGCACCGTCGCCGACATCATGCGGGCGCTCAACCCCTTCACCGGCGAGTTCTATCGCGAGGCGCTGCAGGTCAGCCGCTACACGCGAGAGATGTTCTGCCTCATGGAGGGCCGGCACGTGCACCCGTCGACGCTGTACCCCGGCGGGGTCGGCACGGTCGCCACCATCCAGTTGATGACCGACTACGTGACGCGGCTCATGCGCTACGTCGAGTTCATGAAGAAGGTCGTGCCCATGCACGACGACCTGTTCGACTTCTTCTACGCGGCGCTGCCCGGCTACAACCGGGTCGGCCTGCGGCGCACGCTGCTGGGCTGCTGGGGCTCGTTCCAGAATCCGGAGGTGTGCAACTTCGCCTACAAGGACATGGAGAACTGGGGTAACGCGATGTTCGTGACCCCCGGCGTCATAGTGGACGGGAAACTGATCACCCACTCACTGCTGGACATCAATCTCGGTCTCCGAATCCTCTTGGGCAGTTCGTATTACGAGGACTGGACCGACCAGGAGATGTTCGTGAAGAACGATCCGCTGGGCAATCCGGTGGATCGCCGCCACCCCTGGAATCAGCACACCAACCCCAGCCCGCAGAAGCGCGACCTGGACGACAAGTACAGCTGGGTGATGTCGCCACGGTGGTTCGACGGCAAGGATCATCTCGCGCTCGACACCGGTGGCGGACCGCTGGCACGACTGTGGTCCACCGCCCTGGCGGGGCTGGTCGATATCGGCTATGTGAAGTCCACCGGCCACAGCGTGCAGATCAATCTGCCGAAGACGGCGCTCAAGGGTCCGGTCGAATTGGAGTGGACGATACCGACTTTCGGCAGCAACACCATCGAGCGCAATCGCGCCCGCACCTACTTCCAGGCCTACGCCGCGGCGTGCGCGTTGCACTTCGCGGAGAAGGCGCTCGAAGAGATCCGGGCCGGGCGGACCAAGACCTGGGAGCCGTTCGAGGTTCCGGACGCGAGCATCGGCTGCGGTTTCACCGAGGCCGTCCGCGGTGTGCTGTCGCACCACATGGTGATCCGGGACGGCAAGATCGCCAACTACCACCCGTATCCGCCCACACCCTGGAACGCCAGCCCGCGCGACAGTTTCGGAACCCCGGGACCGTACGAGGACGCGGTACAGGGACAGCCGATCTTCGAGGAGAACGATCGGGAGAACTTCAAGGGCATCGACATCATGCGGACCGTCCGCAGTTTCGATCCCTGCCTGCCCTGCGGCGTCCACATGTACCTGGGTGGTGGCAAGTCCTTGGACCTGCTCCACTCACCCACCCAGGCGCTGACCGCTGAGTAGCGGTCGAGCCGGTACCGGAAGGCGAGCGCGGTGAACGACCGATTCGACGACCACCGCGCTCAGGCCGCGGACACCGATCGCTGGCGCGAGGCCGGCGAGCGGATCGACACCCTGCTGGGTGCGATTTCCGCCGCCGGGCCCGTGGCGCGGGAGCGTGCCGAGGAACTGGTCGGCGAGATCGTCGGCCTGTACGGCGCGGGGCTGGAGCGGACCATCCGGCTGCTCGATCCCGAGACCCTCGAACGGCTGGCGGCCGACGAGCTGATCGCCAGCCTGCTGCTGGTGCACGGACTGCACCCGCACGACACGCTCACCCGGGTGCGTGCGGCGCTGGACGGGGTGCGCCCGTACCTGGGCTCGCACGGTGGCGACGTGACGGTGGTGGCGGTGACCGGCGGCGTGCTGCGGCTGGCCTTCACCGGCAGCTGCCGCAGTTGCCCGTCTTCCTCGGTGACCCTGGAGCTGGCGGTCGAGGACGCGGTGCGCGCCGCCGCGCCGGAAATCGAGACCATCGAAGTGGTTGCGGCCGAACCGGATTCGAATGCCGGGGTGATTCCGGCCGAGTCGCTGCTGGCCCGCGTCCACGGCGGCGGCGAGCACGGCGGACACTGGATCGGGGCGCCCGAACTGGCTCTGCTCGGCGCGGGCGAGGTGGGTGGTTTCGCGTTGGCCGGCGCGGCCGTCCTGGCCTGCCGGGTCGGCGACGAGCTGTTCGTCTACCGCGATCGCTGTGCGTCCTGCGGGAATTCGATGGCCGGAGCGGCGCTGCATCGCCGGGCCGGGTTCGGGGCCGGCGCGGCCGTGCTGCGCTGCCCCGTCTGCCGGGCACACTTCGACGTCGTGCACGCCGGTGCGCGCCTGGATGGTGACGGTCATCTGGAACCGCTCCCGGTCTTGATCCGTTCGGGCACACCGCAGGTGGCGGTGCCGGTGGAGGCGGCCGGATGAATCCCGCCTTCGGCGTGCTGCGCAGGCTCGCGACTTCCCGGCCCGTCCCGGCGCCGGCGGGGGAGCGGTGTGAGATGTGCGGTGAGGCCATCTCCGACACGCACAGCCATGTCGTGAATATCGAGGGCAGGCAGCTCATGTGCGTCTGCCGGGCCTGCTATCTGCTGTTCACCGACCGCACCGCGAACCTGCGGTATCGGGCGGTCCCGGATCGCTGCCTCGCCTTCCCCGGGGTCAGCATCGGCCCGGGGGAGTGGGATGCCCTCCAGATTCCGGTCGGCCTGGCCTTCTTCTTCCGCAACTCCGCCCTCGGGCGCACGGTGGCGTTCTATCCGGGTCCGGCCGGTGCCACCGAATCCGAGCTGCCGATGGACCAGTGGAGTGCGATCCTGGACCGGCATCCCGAACTCGCACAGGCCGACGACGATGTCGAGGCCGTGCTGATCCACCTGCCCGAGCGTGGCGGCGCCCCGACCTGCCTGCTGTTGCCGATCGACGCCTGCTACGAATTCGTCGGGCGCATGCGGTTGCTGTGGCGCGGATTCGACGGCGGGCAGGAGGCCCGCCGCTACATCGAGGAGTTCCTCGCCGCCATGACCGCCCGGGCCCGCGTCGCGGGAGGAACGTCGTGAGCCCGGCGTACTCGATCACCTTCGCGGTCCTGGGCATCCGGCCCGAACCGTATGCCGTGACGCCGACCCTGTCGGCGCGGATCGGCATCGCCGCGCTGTCCGAGGAGCCCGTGCACGCCATCGCCCTGCGCGCACAGGTGCGTATCGACCCGAACCGGCGCTCCTACACCGACGAGGAGGGTGCAGGCCTGACCGATCTGTTCGGTCCCCGGGAACGCTGGTTCGACACCCAACGCTCTTTTCTGTGGATGCATTGCGCGACAATGGTTCCCGGCTTCTCCAGCGGTGGCACCGAGGTGGATCTGCCGATGCTGTGCACCTACGACCTCGAGGTCGCGGGTTCGAAGTACCTGCACGCGCTGCGCGACGGCACGATACCGCTGTCGTTCCTGTTCAGTGGCACCGTGTTCATCAAGGGCGCAACCGGTTTCGCGGTGCAGCAGGTGCCCTGGGACCGCGACGACAGGTTCGACATGCCGGTGTCGGTGTGGCGGGATCTGATGGCCGCGCACTTCCCGGACACGGGCTGGGTGCGGTTGTCGCGCGAGACACTGGATGCGCTGTCCGCCTTCAAATCCGGTCGCGGCCTGCTCGGATACGACCAAGCGGTGCGCGAGTTGCTCGCCGCGGGAGGTGCGTGATGAGCGTCGACGGCGCGGCACGGGCGGCGGCGCGCGCGGTGGCCGACGCGGTGCTCTACGAGGGGTACCTGCTGTACCCGTACCGGGCGAGCGCCCGGAAGAACGTGTGCCGCTGGCAGTTCGGTGTGCTCGGGCCCGAGCGGGCGGCCGCCGACGGGCTCGGCGAGGATTCCGAGCTCGTGACGCAGTTCCCGGTCACGGCCGGCGAGTCGGCACGGATCAGCGTCGCGGTGCGGTTCCTGCACCGGCAGCGGCGCACGGTCCACAACCCGGACGGCGCCGCCGTCGCGGAACTCCATGCCGCCGGGCGGTCCTGGCTGAGCTGGGACGAGGCCGTCGAATACGAGCACGACATCGGCCCGATACCGCTGGTACACAGCGTTTTTCCGTTCACCGTCCCCGGCGCCGAGGAGAGTGCGGCGATCAGTGACGACACCGGTGGCGTGGTCGGCACGATGTCACGCACCCGGGAACCGCTCCGCGGCGAGCTCGAACTGTCGGTGGACGCCGTCGGCGGCTACCGCCGAGTGGGTATCGTCCTGCGCAACACCGGCGCGGCCGCCACGGATCCCGATGACGCCCTGGCCCGCTCGCTGCTGGGCGCGCACCTGATCGCCGAGCTCGACGGCGGGCTGTTCCATTCGCTCACCGATCCGCCCGCCGACGCCGCGGCTGTTGTCGAGAGCTGCTGCCACCACCGCTGTTTCCCGGTGCTGGCGGGCCCGCCCGGCCAGCAGGAGCTGCTGCTGGTCTCCCCGATCATCCTCTACGACCATCCCGAGATCGCCCCGCAGAGCCAGGGCCCGCTGTTCGACTCCACGGAGATCGACGAGATCCTGGCGCTGCGCGTGCTGACCATGACCGACGACGAGAAGCGGGAGGCGCGCGCCACCGACCCGCTCGCCGCCGAGATCATCGATCGCTGCGACAACCTCGACGCCGAGCGACTGGGATCCCTGCACGGAGTGCTGCGGGAGGACCCGTCCCCGCGGGTGCTGCCCACGCTGGCCGACGGTGTCGACTGGTGGGATCCGATGGCCGACGGTGCCGTCTCGCCCGACACCGACGCGGTGGCGGTGGCCGGGGTGCTGGTGCGCAAGGGCAGCCGGGTGCGGTTGCATCCCGGGCGCCGCGCCGACGCACAGGACCTCTTCTACGCCGGCCGCACCGCCAGGGTGGTCACGGTGCACGAGGACGTGGACGGTGGGGTGCACGTCGGCGTGGTCACCGAGGACGACCCCGCGGCCGAATTGCACCAATGGTACGGGCGCTACCTGTACTTCGCCCCCGATGAGATCGAGCCGCTGGACGGCTCGCCCGAGTGAAAGGAAGGGCCGAAGATGGCAACGGTAGGAGTGGTGGCGATAGCGATCGTCGCTGCGGCCGCGGTGGCCGCGGTCGCTGTGGGTGTCGTGTCCATCCCCGATATCCGCAGGTACTTCCGGATACGGCATATGTGAGCGGGTGATCGCACGACACGGGTGCTGGTCGCCGGGATCGGCAATATCTTCCTCGGCGACGACGGATTCGGACCGGAGGTGGTCCGGCGGCTGCCGCCGGACCACCACCCTGACGTGTGCGTCACCGACTACGGCATCCGGGGCCTGCACCTGGCCTACGACCTGCTCGACGGGTGGGACGCGCTGGTGCTGGTGGACGCGATCCCCGACCGCGGCGAACCCGGACGCGTGGAGGTCCTCCGTGCCGAATCCGGCGGCGGCGCTGCCGGATTCGACGGCCACGCCATGCATCCGGAGGCCGTCTTCGAGGCCGTGCGCGCACTCGGCGGCGGGGTGCCGCCGACGGTCGTGGTGGGCTGTCAGGTGTGCTCGGTCGCCGAGCGTATGGGACTGACCGAGGTGGTCGCCGCCGCCGTGCCCGCCGCGGTCGCCGCGGTCGGCGACGTACTGGCCGAACTGCTCGCCCGGCAGGAGGTGTGACCCGTGTGTCTCGGAATTCCCGGCCTGGTGGTGGAGATCCTCGAGGGCTATCACGACCAGATCGCGCTCGTCGACGTTTCCGGGGAGCGGCGGAAGGTGAATGTCGGCCTGCTGGACCAGGATCCGGTCCGGCCCGGTGACTGGGTGATCATTCACATGGGCCTGGCGGTGGAGAAGACCGACGCGGCCGGTGCGGCCGCGGCCCTGGACGGGCTGCGGCTGCTGCGCCAGGGGGACGCGCCGTGAGCGCCGGGCGCCGCCGCCGCCGCCGCGTGGTGGTCCGCGGCGTGGTTCAGGGCGTCGGCTTCCGGCCGTTCGTGTACACCACCGCCGCCGAACTGTCGCTGACCGGATCGGTGTCCAACGACAGCTGCGGTGTGATCATCGAAATCGAGGGCGCGACAGCGGATCTGGCGGAGTTCGTGCGGCGGATGCGGTCGGATCCGCCGCCGCTGGCGGTCGTCGAATCCGTCGAGTGCGCCGAGATTCCGGTGCGCGGCGGCACCGGCTTCCGTATCGCCGCGACCAGCCGGGACGGGACGGGGCGCACCCTGGCCTCACCCGATGTGGCGATCTGCGCCGAGTGCGTCGCCGATCTGTGCGATCCGGGCAACCGGCGCTACCGGCACCCCTTCGTGAACTGCACCAACTGCGGTCCCCGGTTCACCATCATCGCGAGCCTGCCCTACGACCGCGACCGCACCAGCATGGCCGGCTTCCCGATGTGCGCGCGGTGCGCCCGCGAGTACGCCGACCCGGCAGACCGGCGCTTCCACGCGCAGCCCATCGCCTGTCCCGACTGCGGTCCCCGGTTGTCCTACACCGGCCCCGGCGCCGGCGAGCCCGTCGCCGCCGCGCGAGAGCTGTTGCGCGACGGCGGAATTCTCGCCGTCAAGGGCATCGGCGGGTACCATCTGGCCTGCGACGCCGGGAACGAGACGGCGGTGGCCGAGCTGCGCCGCCGGAAACGCCGCGGGGACAAGCCGTTCGCCGTCATGACGCCGGACCTGGATACGGCACGGCGCATCACCGAGATCGACGAGACGGCCGCCGGGCTGCTCACCGGGCCCGCCCGGCCCATCGTGCTGCTGCCGCGCGCGGATCACACCGCAGATATCGAAATCGGTGGGCGCACTCCGGAATTCGCCATCGCGCCGTCGGTCGCCCCGCGCAACCCCGATCTCGGTGTGATGCTCGCCTATACGCCGCTGCATCTGCTGCTCTTCGGCCTGCCCGGCGACCCGCCCGGCCCCCGGGTGCTCGTCATGACCTCGGCGAACCTCGGTGGCGAACCCATCTGCTATGACGACACCGACGCCCGAACCCGGCTGACGGGTCTGGCCGACGCCTGGCTCGCGCACGACCGTCCCATCCTGGTGCCCTGCGACGATTCGGTACTGCGGGTGGTCGACGGCACGGAACTGCCGTTGCGTCGTTCCCGCGGCTTCGCTCCGCTGCCCCTGGCCCTTCCGCTGCCGGTCCAGCCCACGCTCGCGGTGGGGGCGGATCTCAAGAACACCTGTGCCGTCGGGGACGGGCGCTACGCCTGGCTCAGCCAGCACATCGGCGATATGGACGATCTGGCGACTCTGCGCGCCTTCACCGAGGCCGAACACCACCTCGAGGAGCTGACCGGCGTGCGACCGGTCGTGCTGGCCGCCGACGCCCACCCGCGCTACCGCTCGACCGCGTGGGCCCGGGAACAGGCGGGCGAGCGGCCGGTGCGCACCGTGCAACACCATCACGCGCACATCGCGGCGGTCATGGGCGAACACGGGCTCGATCCGGCCGCCGCCGTCCTCGGAATCGCCTTCGACGGCACCGGATTCGGGCCGGACGGCGCGATCTGGGGCGGTGAGGTGCTGGCCGCCGGATACAAGGGCTACCGGCGGCTGGCGCACCTGCGCTACGTACCGCTGGCCGGCGGCGATGTGAGCGTGCGCCGCCCCTACCGCATGGCGCTGGCGCACCTGCGGTCCGCCGGAATCGAATGGACCGAGGATCTTCCCGCGGTAGCTGCGTGCCCGCCCGCCGAGCGTGCCGTGCTCGCCCACCAGCTGGACACCGGATTGGGCAGCGCGCCGACGTCGAGCATGGGCCGGCTGTTCGACGCCGTCGCGGCACTGGCCGGGGTCCGGTTCGAGGTCGACTACGAGGCGCAGGCCGCGATCGAACTGGAATGGCATGCGCGCGGGGTCGATCCGGGGTCCGGACGTTACCGGTTCGCGAGGCCGGATCGAGACGGGGACGGTCCGTCGGTGTTCGACGCCGCCCCGGTGATCGGCGCCGTGATCGGCGATGTGCGGGCGGGCGTCCCGGTGGGGATCATCGCGGCGCGTTTCCACGACGCGGTCGCGCGGCTGGTCCTCGGCCTCGTGGCCGACTACGCCACCCCGGCCACCCCGATCGTCCTGACCGGCGGCGTGTTCCAGAACGCGCTGCTGCTGTCTGTCACACGTGGACTGTTGTCGGACAACGGTTTTCGAGTCTTGACCGCTCATCGGTTGCCGCCCAACGACGGCGGCCTGGCATTCGGGCAACTACTCGCCGCCGAGGCGGGTTGAGCGAAGGGAGCAGCAAATGTGCCTGGCAGTCCCGGGAAGGATTCTCAGCCTGCAAGAGCGCAATGGCACGCTGATGTCGATCGTGGATTTCGGCGGTGTGCAGAAGGACGTGTGCCTGCAATACATCCCCGACGCTGCGGTCGGCGACTACGTCGTCGTCCACGTCGGCTTCGCCATTCAGCGGCTCGACGAGGAATCCGCCCTGCGGACACTCGCCGAGTTCGAGCACCTCGGTGTTCTGAAGGAGGAATTCGGTAACGGATTCGCGATCGCGGCCGCGCAGGCGGGCCAGGCGAATCCCGAAACAGCGCAGGAATCGACAGGGCAGGAGTCGGATGAACCGGAGGTGGGGTCGTGAAGTACCTCGATGAATTCAGCAACCCGCAGCTCGCCGGGGTTCTCCTGGAGCGCATCCGGGAGAGCGCAACTCGCCGCTGGGCGATCATGGAAGTCTGTGGCGGGCAGACGCATTCGATCATCCGCCACGGCATCGACCAACTGCTGCCCGAGACGATCGAAATGATCCACGGCCCGGGCTGCCCGGTCTGCGTGACCCCGCTCGGCATGATCGACAAGGCCCTCGACATCGCCGCGCAGCCCGGCGTGATCTTCTGCTCGTTCGGCGACATGCTGCGGGTACCGGGCAGCTCCAAGGACCTGTTCCGGGTCAAGAGCGAAGGCGGGGATGTCCGGGTGGTGTACTCGCCGCTGGACGCGCTCGAGTTGGCGCAGGCCAATCCCGATCGGCAGGTGGTGTTCTTCGGCATCGGCTTCGAGACCACCGCGCCCGCCAACGCGATGACCGTGTACCAGGCGAAACGACTTGGCATACACAACTTCTCGCTGCTCGTCTCACACGTGCTGGTGCCGCCCGCCATCGCCGCGATCATGGAATCACCGTCGTGCCGGGTGCAGGGGTTCCTGGCCGCCGGACATGTCTGCACGGTGATGGGGACCCGCGAATACCCGCCGCTCGCCGAGAAGTACCGGGTTCCGGTCGTGGTCACCGGGTTCGAGCCGCTCGACATCCTCGAAGGCATCCGGCGCACCGTGATTCAGCTCGAATCCGGACGCCACGAGGTGGAGAACGCCTACCCGCGCGCCGTCGCCGAAGCGGGCAACCCGGTCGCGAAGGCGATGCTCGAAGACGTCTTCGAGGTCACCGACCGAGCCTGGCGCGGGATCGGCGTGATACCGAGCAGCGGGTGGCGGCTCTCGGATCGGTATCGCGAGTTCGACGCCGAACGGCGGTTCGCCGTCGGCGACCTGCACACCGCCGAGTCCTCGATCTGCCGTTCCGGTGAAGTGCTGCAGGGGCTGATAAAGCCGCACGAGTGCGCGGCCTTCGGCAAGCAATGCACGCCACGTAACCCCCTCGGAGCCACGATGGTCTCCTCCGAGGGCGCGTGCGCCGCCTACTACCTGTACCGGCGCCTGGACCTGCCCGCGGAGGTGGCACATGCGTGAGGAGATCTCGGCGCCCGTCGACCTGGCGAACTGGGTGTGCCCCATGCCATTACGGGATTCACCCACCATCGTCATGGGGCACGGTGGCGGCGGCGCGATGTCGGGCGAACTGGTCGAGCATCTGTTCCTGCCCGCGTTCGGCGCGGCCGCCGAGGCCGGCATGGGGGACTCGGCGGTGCTCACCGTCGGGGAGTCCAGGCTCGCCTTCAGCACCGACTCCTTCGTGGTCAAACCGATGGTGTTCCCGGGCGGATCGATCGGCGAGCTCGCGGTCAACGGCACGGTCAACGACCTGGCCATGGTCGGTGCGCGACCGCTGGCGCTGTCGACGGCGTTCATCCTCGAAGAGGGCACCCCGCTGGCCGAGATCGCCCAGATCGCCGGGGCGATGGGTACCGCTGCGCTCGGCGCGGGTGTCACCCTGGTCACCGGTGACACCAAGGTGGTCGACGCCGGGCACGGCGACCGGGTGTACATCAACACCACGGGTATCGGCGTGATCGACGAGGGTGTGGACATCCGTCCCCAGCGTGCGAGTGTCGGGGACGTGGTGATAGCGAGCGGCGATATCGGCTTGCACGGCGTCGCGGTGCTGAGCTGTCGCGAGGGACTGGAGTTCGGTACCACGGTGTGCAGCGATACCGCACCGCTGCACGGCCTGGTGGCTGCCATGCTGGCCACCGGCGCGGACGTGCACGTGCTGCGCGACCCCACTCGCGGCGGCCTGGCCGCATCGCTCAACGAGATCGCCCATACCGCGAAAGTCGGTGTGGCACTGGAGGAGAACAATATTCCCATTCCGGCCGAGATCCGCGACGCGTGTGGGCTGCTCGGGCTGGACCCGATGTACGTTGCCAATGAGGGCAAGCTGGTCGCCTTCGTCGCGGCCGAGGACGCGGACCGGGTGCTGGCCGCCATGCACGCCCATCCACTCGGGACGCGGGCCGCTGCGATCGGTGCCTGCGTGTCCGAGCATCCGGGCATGGTGGTGGCCAGGACCGCCCTCGGCGGTACCCGGGTGGTGGATCTGCCGGCCGGGGAACAGCTACCCAGAATCTGCTGAGGAGGAAGGGGATTCGCCCGCCATCGGGATACCGGGAGGTGACGTCATGGTCGGCATGGACCCGGACCGGATGAACATGGACCCGGTCCGCATGGATATGGACCCGGTCCGCATCGACGGGACCGAGATGTTCGCGCGCTACGCCTACGCGCCGAACGCGCTCGGCTACTGCGGGCCGCCCGACGCCGCCGGGCTGCGTGGCGGGTCGAGCGCGGTCGTGCGGGCGACGGCACCGCTGTTCTCCGGTGCGTGGCCGTACCTGTGCGTGATGGCCGCGCTCACCGGGATCGAGGATCCACTCGACGCCCGGCTGGTCGAATCCTATTGGCTCGGTGGCGGAGTCGGCGCCGCGCTGGATCCGGCCGAGTTCGGCGCCGCGCTGCTCGCTCGCATCGGGCCGGTGGCCGGACAGTATTGGGCGCACCTGGGCGACCGCCTGGCCGCGGAGGCCGCCCCGAACCACAGCTTCCACGTGCTCGGCGTCTATCCCTGGTCCCGGCTGCTCGATGCGGCGGGTGAAGGCCCGGCTCTGCGCATTCTCGACGACTGCCGGATCAGCTGGGCACGAGTGATCGACCGGAGCGGCTCGCAGGTTCTGGTCCGGTCCCGCCGGTTGAGCTGGAATGGGCTGAGCCTGGGCCTGTCCAGGACAGCGGACCGGAACCTGTCCGTCTGGCAGGACGGGTACGCCGCCGTGCCGGACGTCGAGGTCGGCGACATCCTCGCGGTGCATTGGAATCACCTGTGCGGGCGGCTGTCACCCGCGCAAGCCGCCGCGCTCGCTACCACGACCGTGCGCCAGATCAGGGTGACCAACGAGCGGCTGGCGTTCGACCGTTCCGCCGCGACGGTGGGCTCGAGGCCGGACGGGTGAATTCCCATCCGGACCTCGGCCACGTCGGCCTCCGTCGAAATTCGATGAGTGTCAGCGCAACTGGGACCTGATCAGAGCCGACCGAGGCGTTCGGCCAGGATCGTGGCGCGGGCCAGCTGGACCTTGCGGGCCTGGCCGGAGGCGAAGGCCGTCAATCCGATTGGGGTCCGGAGTTGGAGTTCGTCCTCGATACGTGTGCCCTCCGAGTCGGCGGTGAACTCGAAGCGGTAGGCCATGTGAACGCCGCCGGGGCTCTCGACCTCACCCCAGACCGCCTTGCCGGGTGTTCCCTGAAGCGACACCCGGATGCGGTTGTCGTACTTCAGCCCGAGGAGGCGGAACCGTTCGACGGCTACATACGAGCCTTCCTGGACGTCCTCGACCGCCACGACCAGCGGCGACAGACCGATGTAGTTCTCGGGCCGGATCAGATGCTCGAAGGCCGCTTGCACGGGAGCGGGGACGGTGAACGTGTTACGGAGAATCTTTTCCGGCATTCCCGAACTCTAGCGGTCGGGCTGGTATGGGCTCGGCGGTGACGATCAACCAGCAGGGCGAGGTCAGGCAGCACGCACCGGGCAAGATCCTGGTGTTCCGGAAACCGGAGTCGCATTCCGACCCGGCGGACCGATGACCCGGTGACCGTGCGGGCTGCCTCCCCGGAGCGCCGGTCAGGCCGGCGCGTGGATTTCGGTGACGATGGTGTACAGCTCGATGATGGTGCCGTGCTGGGTGCGGGCGATGTCCATGCCGACGATCACCGGGGACTGGCCCGCGGGACCGTAGTGGAAGCCGAGTTGGCCGATGTCGTCGAGTTCGAAGGCCGGGCCCGCCGGGCGGAAGACCCAGTCCGGGTTCTCGGCGCGCAACTCCTCGGCGCGGCATTCGAGTTCCTTGCGTCCGTGCATGATTTGGTCCGCCTCGTGCCAGATCACGTCCGCGGCATAGGTTTCGGAGATGGCCGCGGCGCGCCGCGCCGGGTCGGGCTCGTTGAAGACGTCGAGGAGATTGCGGCGCATGAGATCGGCGGGGGAAGGTATCACGGCGGGTCCTCTCATACGTGGTGGACATTGCGATTCGAGATCGAGTGTGCCCGTGCGGACCGATCCCGGGCCTCGGGTGCGAGCTCGGCCGGGGCGGTCTCACGACCCGGTGCGGCGGTGCCGGCCAGGAGCTGTCTGCCCGACGCTCGCTGCACGTCGAAGGCCTGGTGGATCATTTTTCCGACCCCGTTCGAGCCGGTGTGGTAGTCGGCGCTGACACCGGTGAGTACGGCGGCCTCTTCCGCGCGGAAACTCGGCCAGTTCGTTGCCGGTCATCATGACAGCCTACGCAGCGGACCGATCGGATCTGTCGTGACGCCACGCCACGGTTTCGAATCCCATCCCGGTCCGCCGTTGATCGGCAGGTATCCGGTGTCGAAGACGTCGATCGTGAGAGACATGGCAATTGCTTTCGCTCGCAAGGGGCAATCGGTGGTCCGGACGACCCGGAAGCCGGATCACGGCTCGAGCGTCCGGAGTCGGCTCCGGACGCTCCATCACCCGAATGTGACCCCGCCGCAGGGCCCTGATGGTGGTTCGAGAGCCGGCAGATCGAATGCAGGCTAATATGACCAAGCAGTTGCTTGGTCTAGGGAGGAACAGTGAGCGATGACTTCCGGGGACGCGACGGTGCCGCGCTGGTCGCGGGTGGCACCGGCGGGATAGGTGCCGCGGTCGTCCGCCTGCTGGCGCAACGGGGCAGCGATATCGGACTCACCTATCGCGCGAATCGAGACGCGGCCGAGCTGCTGACGAAAGATGTTGAGCGGGGCGGACGCTCATGCTGCGCCTGGGCGCTGGATCTCTCCGATCCGAGTGCGGTCGCGGATGTCGTCGCGCAGTTCGAGCAGCGATTCGGCAGTCTGCACACCGTGGTCTACGCCGCCGGACCCCACGTCCCGATGGTTCATCTGAGCAGCGTGTCGCCGGAGCAGTACCGGGACCAGTTGAATGCCGATGCCGCGGCGTTCTTCAACCTGATGCACGCCACGCTGCCGCTGCTACGCCGGTCGCGCGGCTCCGTCGTCGCGGTGACCACCGCCGCAACGCGACGCTATCCGGTCCGGGACGGGCTTTCCGCCGGCACCAAGGGCGCCGTGGAAGCCGTCGCCCGCGGTCTGGCGGCCGAGGAGGGTCGCTACGGCATCCGCGTCAACTGTGTGGGTCCGGGCATGCTGACCGACGGGATGGCCGAACGCCTGATCAATTCCGGCGACCTCGATCGAACCGCGCTCGACGTCGCCCGGCGCAATATTCCATTGCGCCGCTTCGGGAATGCGGACGACATCGCGGAAGCGGTCGCATTCCTCGCCTCGGACCGAGCGGACTTCATCTCCGGCCAGACCCTGGACGTCGACGGCGGTTACACGGTCTGAGGGCCGCACCGACCGAAAGCGGGCGGAACTACAGGGTCAGGATCGCGCCGGAGGTGACAGCGGACAGTTCGATGCGCGCTCGGCGTTCGACGAGCAGGGGTACGAATGTGCGTACCCTCGCGTCGGTCAGCGCTGCCTGGGCCCGCGCGATGATCTCGGCGATGATGCCCGGTGACACCTGCGGATAGTGCTCGCTGAGCCGGTCCCGCACGAATCGGATCTGAGTGGCCTCGTCGTTGCGCATGCAGAAATGGTCGGTCCGCGACGTATGAGCTTTGAAGGGGCGTTGTGCCCCAATCGGCCGGGAAGTCCGACCCTGGTGACGACCGGTGTGCGGTTCGCGGTATCGGGCATCGCGCGGGTGGGGGAGGATGGCCCGCCGAGGGATGACGTTGTTCTCTGTGGCCGGGGGCGCCCGTGCGCGATGCTCGGGGCATCGCCGAATCAGGAGACTTCATGGAAGAGAATGCTTTTCCCGCAACGGGTTTCGAGCACCCCGAGCACGAGGATCTGGGGATTGTCGTCGGCACCGACGGGTCCGAGATCTCCTATCAGGCGGTGGCGTGGGCTGCCGTGGAAGCCGGCATGCGGGGCTGCCCGCTGCATATCGTCACCTCGTATGCGAGCCCGATCGTGCCGGGGGCCCCGGAACTCGGCCCGGAGGACCTGCGTGATCTGCGGCTGCAGGGGCAACAGGTGCTGGCCGACGCCGCGAGCATCGCTGCCCACGCCGTACCGGGCGAGAGCTTGCACATCAGAACCGAACTCATCTTCGACATGATCACCGGTGCGCTGATCGAGCGCTCCCGCCGGGCCAGGCTGCTGGTGGTCGGCAATCGGGGGCTCGGCGCGATCCGGCGCGCGGTGCTCGGGTCGGTGAGTACCATGCTGGCCCGGCACGCGCACTGTCCGGTCGCGGTGGTGCACGGCGTTTCGGAGACGGACCCGGCGTCGGTGCCGAAACCGGTGGTGGTCGGAGTGGACGGGTCGCTGAACAGCGTGCCGGCCATCGAGCTCGCCTTCGAGGAAGCATCGCAGCGCAAGGTCGAGCTGATCGCGGTGCACGCCTGGAGCGATACCAGCGGCTTCGACCTGCCCGTGATGGGCTGGGACGCGATCCGCAAGACTCAGGATGTGGTGCTGGAAGCGGCGCTCGCCGGGTACGCCGAACGGTATCCCGATGTCACGGTGCGCCGGGTCGTCGCCTGCGATACGCCGGTGCGCGCGGTATTGGAGCAGGCCGAGAACGCGCAGCTCGTGGTGGTCGGCAGCCACGGCAGGGGCGGATTCGCCGGGATGGTGCTGGGGTCGGTGAGTACCGCGTTGTTGCATCTGGCGCAGTGCCCGGTGCTGGTGGTCCGTCGGCCATCGCAATCACGGGCCGAAGAACCCGCCGGACAGTGACTTTCGGCCGTCACCAACGGCCACCCATCGAGACATGCTGAACAGTACGAAGGTGCGAATCCCGAGGAAGGAATAGCGATGTCGAGGACGCATCCCGATACCGACACCATCCGCGCGGCACTTGCCCTGGCCGTGCGCGCCCCGTCGGTACACAACACGCAACCCTGGGAGTGGCGTATCGGGGAGAGCACCCTGCATCTGTACGCCGACGACACTCGCTGGCTGAAGCACACCGACCCCGACCGCCGCGAACTCGTGATCAGCTGCGGCGCGGCACTCCATCACCTGCGAGTGGCGATCGGCGCGTCCGGATGGGAGACGATGGTGCATCGGCTCCCGAATCGCGCGGATCCGCGCCATCTGGCCGCGATCGAATTTCACTCCGGGACCACCGATATCACGACGGTGCAGCTGGCGCAGGCCATCGCTCGACGCCGCAGCGACCGGCGGCACTTCACCTCTTGGGAGGTGCCCGCCGCGCACGCGGACAAAGTCATCGCCGCCGCCCGTGTCGTGGGCGTGGAAATTCGCGACGCCGACACCCTCGAGGCGCGTGAGGCACTGGCGCAGGCGTTCGAGCAAGCGTCGGCGAGCCACGCCCAAGACCCGGACTACATCGCGGAATTGCATGCCTGGAGCGGCCACCACGCCGCGGCATCCGGCGTCCCCGCCCGCAACGCCGTGGTCCCCACGGATCCGTCCGTCCGTCCGTTCTCCGACCCTCGGCTCCCTGAAGCCGTAGTCCGCGACACCGACGAATTCTCACGAATGCTGTTGCTCAGCACCGGATCCGACGATCCCCTGGCCTGGCTGCGCGCCGGCGAATCCACCAGCGCCGCCCTGCTGACCGCAACCGTCCGCGGCCTGGCCACCTGCGCTCTCACCGAACCTCTGGAACTGCCGGCCATCCGAGAACAGATCCGCACGAACATCCTCGGCGGCTTCGGCCACCCGCAACTGATCATCCGAATGGGCTGGGCGGCGACCAGCGCCGACCCGGTCCCGCCCAGCCCCCGCCTCGCGCTGGACGAGGTGGTCCACCCGCTGCAACCGGCAGAATCGGCCGACTGATCGCACTGACCACCGCCGGGATGGTCATTCCGCTCTGAGCTGTTCGCCCTGTTCTGGCGTCCGGTACGTCGAGTGTTCCGCCGGCGATGGCGATCCCACGTGGATGGCTGATGGGCGGCTCGGCCGTGATGGTAGGGCGGCGGTGTGCGATGTGGTCACCGCTTCCGTGACCTTCCGTGACGCGGCGACGCGGCCGGCGTGGTGAGGCCGTGCCGCATCACGGCGCTGAGGAAGTCGGGGGCTTGGCGGGCTCCCATGTGACCTTCGAGGGTGAGCTCCCACGCGGTTTCGGCCAGCCCGCAGAAGGTGGAGGCCAACCAGGTAGCGGGCATGTCGGCGCGGAGCACGCCCGCTTCCTGTCCGGCGGCCATCAGTGTGACGGTGTGGGCGAAGATCTCCTCGGCGCGGTCGGTGGCCTCGGGTGCACCGAGCACGTCGGGTTCGACGTAGACCAGATTCCACAGCTGGGCGAACGGGACGTATTCGGCGACGAGCCCGGTCAGGACCTCGTCGGTGACGCCGGGGTGGGCTCGAGCGCGGATCAAGGCCATTTCGCAGTCATCGAGGATCTTGGCGGCCATGGCCTGCACGAGTACCTGGCGGGTGGGGAACATGCGGGTCAATGTGGCGCGGCTGATACCCGCGCGGGTCGCGATAACCTGCATCGACGCTCCGCGGTCCTTGGCCAGGACCGGGATCGCCGAATCCAGCACCCCCGCCGCATCGGTACGCATCTGTGTATGAACTCCGTAAGCCTCGTTTGACACATTGATGTCTCAAAGTATTCTCTGATGTATCAAACATCTATTCTACGAGGTCGCAGCGACTCGCCCTGTGGGGCGCACGGTCGGCGACAGAGGGTTCGGTGGCCATGACGATGCACCGTCGCCGGTTCCTGCAGGCAACCGGATTGTCCGCACTGGCATTGCTGGGCGCGTCGGCCTGCGACGACGACTCCACCACCACACCGGCAGGCCAACGGCAAAAGGTGATCGTGGTCGGTGCCGGGATCGCCGGTCTGGCCGCCGCCCGCACCCTGGCCGACCGAGGGCACGACGCGGTGGTGCTCGAGGCGCGCGACCGTATCGGCGGCCGGATCTGGACCGACCGTCGATGGCCCGATGCCCCGGTCGATCTCGGCGCGTCCTGGATCCATGGCGTCGATTCCAACCCCATCGCCGAACTGGCTCGCAAAGCCGGGGCGCGCACCGTGTCGACCAGCTACGACAACGGCACCGATTACGGCACGAACGGCCATCGTCTCGACGAGGACGCCACCGACCAGATCGGACACTGGCGCGACACGATCGCCAAAGCCCTCACCAACGCCCAGGACGACGCAGACAACAACGATGACGAGCGGGATGCGTCGCTGCGGTCGGTGGCCGAGCGCGCCGTGAACTGGCCCGCACTACCCGGGGCGGACAAGGTATTGGTGGCTTCGGTGCTCAACGATTACGAACACGAGTACTCCGGCAGTGTCGATGATCTGTCGAGCCTGTACTTCGACGCCGACGCCAAGATCAAGGGCGCCGACGTGCTCTTCCCCGGCGGCTACGGAGCGATCACCGACTACCTGGCCAAGGGTCTGACCGTGCGCACCGGGCAGGTTGTCACCCGCATCGACTGGAACGACCACGGAGTCACCGTCACCACCAATACCGGCGCCGTCGCCGGTGATCACGTCGTGGTCACCCTCCCGCTCGGTGTGCTGCAAAGTGGCGCAGTCGAATTCGGTCCTGGCCTGGCCGAGGACAAGTCGGCCGCGATTGCGAA
The DNA here is from genome assembly GCF_044766925.1 of Nocardia sp. NPDC101769. Classification (NCBI taxonomy): domain Bacteria; kingdom Bacillati; phylum Actinomycetota; class Actinomycetes; order Mycobacteriales; family Nocardiaceae; genus Nocardia; species Nocardia sp. NPDC101769. The sequence continues at coordinate 53,943 of NZ_JBIWMX010000008.1, forward strand.
ACTGGGCATGGGGGTACTCGACAAGTGCTACCTGCGATTCCCTGCCGAGTTCTGGCCCGACACCGACTGGCTGACCTACGCGCCGGGCCTCGACAAGGCCGGGCAGTGGAGCCAATGGATCAACTACTCCCGCGCCGCCGACCAGCCGATCCTGCTCGGATTCAACGCCGCCGACTTCGGCCGCACCAGCGAAACCTGGTCCGACGCCGACCTCGTCGCCGGCGCCATGAACACGCTGCGCACCATCTACGGGCCCACGATCCCCGCACCGACCGACTACCGGATCACCCGCTGGTCATCGGACCCCTATGCCCACGGCTCCTACTCGTTCAACAAACTCGGCTCCACCCCTGACATGCGCGACCACCTCGCCGCGAGCATCGACGACCGCGTCCATTTCGCCGGCGAAGCAACGGATCGCAAATCCTTCGGCACCGTCCACGGCGCCTACAACTCCGGCCTCCGCGCCGCGGGACAGATCACCGGGTGAGAACCCGAGCGCTCGGTGAGGCGGTCCGGCCACCGCGCGGCCGTCAGGGATGGATCGGAATGATGTGCGGTGCGTGCAGATTCAGAGCCTGCGCGATGGAATCCGAAAAGGTGCTGATGGCGGTCCAATCCCGCAGGTCGCCGTAGCGACCGCCGCCGAGCAGGCGGTAGAGGATGCGTGCGCCGAGGGAGACGCCGACGCGTTCGTAGTGCCCAGCGAAGGCCTGGTACCCACGCGGACTGATCGAGTCACGCACGGCGGCAATGCGTTTCGGCACCATCCGGCCGATCCGATGGCCGATCGGTCCGCGCAGCGCCGGCCCGATGCCGACACTGAAGAGCCAGACCGGCCGAGCGCTGAGTTCGTCGCGGTGGTACGCAACGTACTCCGCGACGGTGGGCAGCAGGGCCATATCGTGCACAGCGCTGCCGATGACCACGGCGTCGAAACGCGACAGATCCGGTGCGTGCTCGGCGTCGGCGACCTCGACGGTCGCACCACGGGCGGCGAGATCGTTGCCGATGTACTCGGCGATCGCCCGGGTCGACCCCTGAGCCGAAGCGAAAACGATGCTGACTGCGGGCTTGCGATTCTCCATATGCCGAGCGTGCGCCCCGTGGCGGTCCAGAATCAGAGGCCTCATACCCGGCCGGAGGGGACGATGGTCACCAGCCCGACGGCGGGACACGGAAGTCCCGCTCCTTCGGGACGAACGAGGGTCCCCGCGCAGGTACGTGAGGCACCACCGATTTCAGGCCGCGGCCCATTTCCGGGATTCGCCGCTGCCGGTGCGGGGGGCACAAGGTTCCGTGACCGGCGGGCCCAGGACCCGGGGACCGTCGACCCGGCCGGCAACTGATTCGACGACATTGGCCCATGGCCGGTGCCGGGACCGGAGCCGAGAATGGGGGAGCATTCCATCGCCGGTCGGAGGTAAGGACCATGGGTGTCATCGAGGCGCACGCAGTTACCAAGCGGTACCAATCCACTCTCGCGCTTGATCGTCTCGAACTCGACATCGAGGCAGGGGAGATCTACGGCTTCCTCGGCCCCAACGGCGCGGGCAAGACGACGACGATCCGGCTGCTGCTGGGCCTGCATCGTCCGACCTCGGGCACGGTGCGCATCGCGGGCCGGGACGCCTGGGCCGATCCGGTTGCCGCGCACCGGCATTGTGCGTACGTCGCCTCGGAAACGTTGCTGTGGCCGTCACTGACGGGCGCGGAAACCTTCGAATACCTGGAGAATCTGCGCGGCGGCTGCGATCGCGCATACCGCGACCGGCTGATCGAGCGCTTCGATTTCGATCCTGACAAGAAGGTTCGCACGCTGTCGAAGGGCAACCGGCAGAAGGTGCAGCTGGTGGCGGCGTTCGCGACCCGCGCCGAGATTCTTGTTCTCGACGAACCCACCTCCGGGTTGGATCCCTTGATGGAGGCCGCTTTTCGCGAGACCGTCGGTGAAGCCCGCGACCGCGGGCAGACGGTATTCCTGTCCTCGCACGTGCTCAGCGAGGTGGAGGCCCTGTGCGACCGGATCGGCATTCTGCGGGCGGGCCGGCTCATCGATGAGGGCACCCTGGCGCAACTGCGGCACCTGTCGGCGCGGACGGTGGAGGTGAGCTTCGCGCGGGACGGCGTCGATATCGCTCCGCTGCGCGCGGTCGCCGGGGTCGAGGTGGTCGATGCGAGGGATCACCATGTGGCACTGGAGGTCCGCGGTGAGATGGGACCGCTGCTGGCGGCGCTCACCAGGCTGCCGGTGACGACGATCGACAGCCGGGAACCGAGCTTGGAGGAGATCTTCCTGATCCATTATCACGATGGCGCGGGCGGCCGTACCCGGACCGGCCGGGCCGGGAGCGCAGCGGTGGCACGGCGATGAACTGAACGGCTACCCCTACGACATCGCCTCGCCCGCCGGTTGGGTGGCGTGGCGTGGCGGAGCATGACCAGCGTCGGGATCGTCATGGCCGTGTGGGCGGCGATCATCGCGACCGGTGCGTTGTGCCCGGTCGCTGGAGGTCTCGCCATTCCATGGCTTCGCCCGGATGCCCCTGCAGCATGTCGCCGTCGCGCCCGTCGCCGTGCTCACCACGCTCGGCCTGAGGTCGTTCGCGCTGGCGCTGCTCATCTTCCGCCGCCGCGATCTCGCGCTCGCCTGACGACCGGGCGGCGACGGAGGTCCTCAACGCGATGGACTTTGCGCACTGCCCGTCGCGGGGGGCGGCGTCGTTGACTGGGAGTGGGAGGTTTCCATGAAGACCGTCAACCATGAGAGCTCGCGGCCGTACCAGCCGACGCACTGGGACCCGATCGACAAGTCCGCGCTCGAGCGCGCCGCGGCCAATGCCACCGACTATGAGCTGTCCTGCCGGGAATTCACCTGGGAACTGGCGCGATCGAGTCTCGCGGGATTGCCCGGCGGCGGGCTGAACATCGCGTACGAGGCCGTGGATCAGCATCTGGGCACGCCGCTGGAGAACGCGCCCGCCCTGCGGTGGCTGGCCGTCACGGGCGGTGACACCACCCTCACCTACGCTGACCTCGCCACGCTCAGCAACCGGTTCGCCAATGTCCTGCGCGGGCTGGGGGTGCGACGCGGGGACCGGGTGTGTTTGCTACTCGGCCGCACACCCGAGCTCTACATCGCGGCGCTGGGCGCATGGAAGGCCGGATGCGTCGTTTCCCCGCTGTTCTCGGCCTTCGGCCCGGAACCGGTGCGGCAGCGCCTGGAACTGTCCGGCGCGACGACCCTGATCACCAGCTCGGACCTCTACCGCCGCAGAGTCGCATCGAACCGCTCCGCACTGCCGGCCCTGCGGCACGTGGTGCTCACCGACGCCGGAATCGACGACGACCCGATCGACGACACCGTTGGGCTCACCCTCGCCATGGCCATCGCCGATGACGAATTCCCGATCGTGCGAACCGGTCCCGAGGATCCCGCCCTGTTGCACTTCACCAGCGGCACCACCGGCCGGCCCAAGGGCGCGGTGCATGTGCACGGCGCGGTGCTGGCGCACCGGATCACCGCTCACTACGCCCTCGACCTGCGACCCGGGGACGTCTTCTGGTGCACGGCCGATCCCGGCTGGGTCACCGGCATGTCCTACGGGGTCATCGCTCCGTTGTGCCTGGGGGTCACGGTGATCAGCGACGAGGCAGAATTCGACGCCCAGCGCTGGTACGACATCCTGACCGCCGAGCGGGTCTCGGTCTGGTACACCGCACCGACCGCGTTGCGCATGCTCATGCGCCGCGGCGATGAACTGCCCGCCGGCACCGACCTGTCGTGCCTGCGCTTCGTCGCCAGTGTCGGTGAACCGCTCAATCCCGAGGCGGTGGTGTGGGGCGATCGGGTGCTGGGCCATCCGGTCCACGACAACTGGTGGCAGACGGAGACCGGCGCGATCATGATCGCCAATCTGGCGGCCGAACAGATCCGCCCGGGCTCGATGGGTCGGCCGTTGCCCGGTATCGAGGCCGCCATCCTGCGTCGCGGGCCGGACGGGCGTGCGGTCATCGCGGATGGCGATGTCGAGCACGCGGGCGTCGACGAGGTCGGCGAGCTGGCGGTGCGGGTGGGCTGGCCGTCGATGTTCCGCGGCTACTGGCACGAATCTGAAAGGTACGCACGGGCTTTCGCGGCGGGATGGTATCTCAGCGGCGATCTGGCCCGCCGCGACCCGGACGGCTACTACTGGTTCGTCGGACGTGCCGACGATGTCATCAAGTCCGCCGGGCATCTGATCGGGCCCTTCGAGGTGGAGAGCGCGTTGATGGCGCACCCGGCGGTCGCCGAGGCCGGCGTCATCGGTGCGCCGGATCCGGTCGCGGGGGAGCGGGTGAAGGCATTCGTGTTGCTGCGCCCGGGATTCGAACCCTCGGAGGAACTGCACGACGATCTGATCGCCTTCGGCCGGCGGCAGCTGGGCGTGGTGGCGCCGAAGGAGATCGTCTTCGCCGACAGTCTGCCGCACACCCGCAGCGGCAAGGTGATGCGCAGGCTGCTCAAGGCTCGCGACCTGGGGCTACCCGAGGGTGACGTGTCGACCCTGGAAGGTGTGTCGTGATGGCCGGCCGTCGGCCGGTGCGGCCGAAGAGTGCAGCCCAGACCACCGCGACGCCGGGGAACGGAGCGCGGCCGGGGCCGGCGCGCACGGGCTCCAAGGGTAAACGTGCGACCGAGCTGCCCGCGGACGAGCGAATGTCACTGTTACAGGACATGATTCGGATCCGTCGCTTCGAGGAGCGCTGCGTGCAGCTCTACAGCGCCGAGGCCATTCGCGGCTTCCTGCACCTGTACATCGGCGAGGAGGCGGTGGCGGCGGGCCTGCTCGGCGTTCTCGAGCCCGGAGACGCGGTGGTATCCACCTATCGAGAGCACGGTCACGCACTGGCGCGCGGCGTTCCGATGAACGCCATCATGGCCGAAATGTACGGCCGGGCAACCGGATGCAGTCACGGCCGGGGCGGATCCATGCATCTGTTCGACGCCGAGCGCCGTTTCTACGGCGGCAACGCCATCGTGGGAGGTGGCCTGCCGTTGGCGGTCGGGCTGGCGCTCGCGGACACACTGAGCAAACGGAATGTGGTGACGGTGTGCCTGTTCGGTGACGGCGCGGTCGCCGAGGGCGAGTTCCACGAGTGCCTCAATCTTGCGGCGCTATGGCAGCTGCCCCTGCTGTTCGCCTGCGAGAACAACCAATATGCGATGGGCACGGCGCTGAAACGTGAGCACGCCGTCACCGATCTGGCCCTGCGCGCCGCGGGGTACGGGCTGGCGTCGTGGCCGGTGGACGGCATGGACGCGGTCGCGGTGCGCCAGGCCGCCCGGCGCGCCGTGGAGTCCATCCACGGTGGCGGGGGACCGTGCTTCCTGGAATTGCGCACGTACCGCTTCCGGGCGCATTCCCTCTACGACGCCGATCGCTATCGGGACAAGGCCGAGATCGAATCATGGAAGGCACGCGACCCGATTCCGAGGCTGTTCGACGAGCTGTGCACGACCGGGGGCGCGAAGCCCGAGGATCGGGCGGGCCTCGAGTCGGCGGTCGATGCGGAGATCGACGCGGCCATCGCCGCCGCCGAGGCCGCACCTCTCGAACCGGTCGCCGATCTGACCCGGTACGTCTACGGAGGCTCGGCATGACGACCTATCGCGACGCGATGCGGGAAGCCCTGCGCGACGCCCTGATTCGCGACGACCGGGTGTTCCTCATGGGTGAGGATGTCGGGGCCTACGGTGGCTGTTTCGGCGTGAGCCGCGGGCTGCTAGAGGAATTCGGGCCCGTGCGGATCCGGGACACGCCGCTGAGTGAATCCGCGTTCGTCGGCGCGGGTATCGGTGCGGCACTGGGCGGGCTGCGCCCGGTCGTGGAGATCATGACCGTCAACTTCAGCCTGCTCGCTTTGGACCAGATTCTGAACAACGCGGCCACGCTGCGCCATATGTCCGGCGGGCAGCTCGGCGTCCCGCTGGTGATCCGCATGGCCACCGGTGCGGGCAGGCAACTGGCAGCACAGCATTCACACAGTCTCGAGGCGTTCTACGCGCACATCCCGGGACTGCGGGTGATCTCCCCGGCAACGGTGGCGGACGCCCGCGGCATGCTCTGGACCGCACTGCAGGACCCGGACCCCGTGCTCATCTTCGAACCGATCGCGCTCTACAACAGTGAGGGCGACCTGCCGCCCGACGCCGGCCCGGTCGATATCGACCGGGCGATCATCCGGCGCGCCGGAACCGACGTGACGCTGGTCGCCTACGGCGGAACGCTGCGGGTGGCGGAGGCCGCCGCGGACGAACTGGCGGGCGACGGCGTCGCCGCCGAAGTCATCGACCTGCGCAGCCTGCGCCCGCTCGACGAGACGACCGTGCTGGAGTCCATCGCCCGGACACACCGGCTCGTCATCGTGGACGAGGGCTGGCGCAGCGTCGGCATCGCAGCCGAAATCGCCGCCCGCGCAGCCGAACACGCCTACTACGACCTCGACGCGCCCATCGCGCGGATATGCACCGCCGAGGTGCCGATTCCCTACGCCCGCCAGCTCGAGGAGGCCGCCCTGCCGCAACCGGGCACGGTCGCCGACGCGGTGCGCAAGGTGGTGGGCTGAATGGGCGAGTTCCGGATGCCGTCGCTCGGTGCGGATATGACCGAGGGCACCCTGCTGGTCTGGCTGGTGCATCCGGGTGACACCGTGCACACCGGCGATGTTGTGGCCGAAGTGGATACGACGAAAGCCGCGATCGAAGTCGAATGCTTCGAGGACGGAGTCATCGGCGAGATCCTGGTCGACGAGGGCGTCACCGTTCCGGTCGGCACGCCGCTGGCGACGATCGAACCCGCCGGAACCCGGCCGCCGAGGCCGGAAGACGCGGCCGCTCAGCGTGTCTCGCCGGGGAACGGGTCGGGGCCGAAACTGGCCGTCGAGTCGCCGAAACCCGCTGCGGCCGCACCTGAGACGCCGAGAGCGCCGGTCGCGCACGACCACACGCTGCAAAGCGGTATTCGGGCGACACCGCTCGTTCGCAAGCTGGCCGCAGAGGCGGGGATCGATCTGGGCGAGCTGCACGGGTCCGCACCCGGTGGGCGGATCGTGCGTGCCGACGTGGAGCACGCTGTCGAGCGACAGCAGACCAAAACCTCCGCCGCCGCAGTGGCGGCGCCCCGGCAGTCGCCCCGAGTCGGGCGGGCCGGCCGCGCGTCGGGGTATGCGCGCCGGCTGGCCCGAGAGCTCGGTGTGGACGTGTCCGCCATCGTGGGCAGCGGTCCGGGTGGCGCTGTGCGTGCGGCCGATGTGCGAGCCGCCGCCTCGCCGGCCGCCGCATCGGAAACCGTCACCGCTGCTCCCGAATCCGTGCGGAAGCCTGCGGACCTGGCCGGTACCGGTCCGGTTGCCGAAGTGCCGCACCATGATCCGGTACAGGTGCGCAAGCTGATCGCGGCGGCGATGGAGAGATCCAAACGCACCGTGCCCCATTACTACCTGTCGAGCACCATCGATATGGACGCGGCGCTGCGCTGGCTGCGGGAGTTCAACCGTGGGGCTCCGGTAACCGCCCGGATCCTGCCCGCGGCACTGCTTCTGGTCGCGACGGCGCGGGCGGCCAAGGCGGTACCCGACCTGAACGGGCACTGGATCGACGACGAATTCCGTGCCGCCGCCGACGTCCATCTGGGCGTGGTGGTGTCGATGCGGGGCGGCGGCATCATCGTGCCGACGATCCCGGACGCCGACCGGCTGGTTCCGACGGACATGATGGCGGCCCTGCGCGGGGTCGCCGAACGCGCCCGGGCGGTCCGGCTGCGCGCCGCCGACGCCACTCCCGCCACCATCACCGTCACCAATCTCGGTGACCTGGGTGTGGACTCGGTCTACGGTGTGATCGCCGCACCTCAGGTCGCCATTGCCGGTTTCGGCGCGGTGACCGAACGGCCCTGTGCGATAGACGGATTGCTCGGGGTCCGCGCTCAGGTCACCGCCACCCTGTCCGCCGACCACCGCGCCACCGACGGCGCGATCGGCGCGCGGTTCCTGCACACACTGTCCGACCTGCTCCAGATCCAGAGGAGTTGTGAAGCCATGGCCACCACCCTGACTCGAGATGTCGCGGACGGCATCGTGCGCGGCGCCCTGCACGGGTTCGACACCCAGGCGAACCTCGCGGCGCTGGGCGAGGACGAACCGCTGCGCGCCACGCTGAACCTGGACTCGCTCGACTTCCTGACCTTCATCGAACGGCTGTCCGCCGCATGTGACCGCCGGATCGATGAGGACGACTATCCACGGTTGACCACGGTCCGCGCGTGCGTGGAGTATCTCGTTGAAACCCGTTGACGGCAAAGTGGTTTCGCGTGGCGCGACCCGGGGCCGCACGCTGACGGTGTCCTTGCGGGGCAGGGGACGAAAGTCAACGGCCGGCGGACCGAAAGACCGCATCGCGACCGCGCCGATCAGCGGATCGTGAGAGCCATCGGAGAGGAGATTCGAATCATGAACACAGCCGTCGCGGTAGCCGTGCTGGGTACGGTAGCGCTGCTCGTCATCGGAGCGCTGTCGATCCGGGTGGTGTTCCAGTACCAGAAGGGCGTGCTCTTCCGCCTCGGGCGGGTCGTCGCGGTCCGCGAACCCGGCCTGAACTTCGTCATCCCGATCATCGACCAGATGAAACGAGTGTCGATGCGCATCGTCACCATGCCGATCCAGTCGCAGGGCATCATCACCCGTGACAATGTCAGCGTCGACATCTCCGCCGTCGCCTACTTCCGGGTCGTCGACGCCCAGAAGTCGGTGGTCGCGATCGAAAACGTCTATGCGGCAATCGATCAGATCGCCCAGACCACGCTGCGCAAGGTGGTCGGCCAGCACACGCTCGATCAGGCGCTCGCCGAGACCGACGCCATCAATGCCGACATCCGCAAGATCCTCGACACCACCACCTTGGAATGGGGTGTCGAGGTGACACTGGTCGAACTGAAGGACATCCAGCTGCCCGACAGCATGAAACGGGCAATGGCCCGCCAGGCCGAGGCCGAACGCGAGAAGCGCGCGAAGATCATTGCCGCCGAAGGCGAATCGCTGGCCGCCACAGCGTTGGGCGATGCCTCGGACACCATGATGGCCCACCCGCTCGCCCTGCAGCTGCGCAACCTGCAGACCCTGGTGGAACTGGGCGTGGACAAGAACACGACTGTCGTCTTCCCGGCCCCGCTGATGAGCGCGATCGGTGACATCGGGGCCTTCTTCGCCCGCGAGACCGCCGCGGTCGGACAACCGGCCTCCGCGACCCGGCCGCCGATGATTCCGGGCCCGGCTGCCGACGGCTCATCCGCACACCAGCTGATGGCGACCGGGCAGGAGACCGAGACATGCGCGTAGCGGTGACCGGCGCGGCCGGTTTCATCGGTACCAACCTGGTGGACCGGCTGGCCGGGCTGGGTCACGACGTGGTCGCCATCGATCGCGCGGTGCCGGAACATCCGCACGCTCAACAGATTCGGTGGCAGCGCGGCGACGTGCTCGATCCGGCCTCGACGCGGTGATCTGCAATCCGACCGGGGTCTACGGCCCCGCCGATCACCCGCCGCTGTCCCGGATCAACGGGATCCTGCGTGACGCCGCCCGGGGCCGGGTCCCCATGCTGTTGCAGGGCGCGTTCGATCTGGTCGATGTTCGCGATGTCGTCGACGGCCTGATCGCCGCGGCCGACAAGGGGCGGACCGGAGAGAACTACCTGCTGCCGGGATCGATGGTCGCTCTGTTCGACGCCTGCGGCCAGGCTGCGGCGGTGGTGGGGCGGCGCGGCCCCGCCTTCGCGTTGCCGCTGTCGGTAGTCGACGCGGTCATTCCTCTGGCGGAACCGCTCGGTCGGCTCTTCGGCTCCGATCTCGTATCCCGGGCGTCCCTTGGCGCACTGCGGGTTTCGCCGACGGTCAGCGGTGTGAAAGCTCGGGCCGAGCTGGGCCACGTCGCGCGCCCCGCTGCCGAGACAATCCGTGACCTGGTGAGCTTCTTCGTATCGTCCGGACTGCTGGATCGGGCGCGACGGCTGCAGCTCCCCACGTCAGAGGAACGGTTCCCCGGTTACCGGCCCTCACACGACTCGGCGTCGGTACAACGCAGCACCTGGCCGGGGCGGGTACCGGGCCGGTAGACGGTGATGCCCTTCGCGCCGGCCTGCCAGGCGCGCTGGAAGACCCGGCGTACGTCGTCGGGGGTTGCTGATTCGGGGAGGTTGACCGTCTTCGAGACGGCGGCGTCGGTGTGGCGTTGGACGGCGGCCTGCATCCGGATGTGCCAGATCGGCTCGATTTCGTGTGCGGTGACAAAGGTACGGCGGAGCTCATCCGGCAATCCGGTTGCGTCGGAAGCTGTTCCCGTAGAGAGGATTTCGTCTTCCAGGACGGTGGACCACGCCCCTGCGGCCGTGGCGCGTGCCCGGAACAGGGGATCGATGTGCGGGAAGTCGCGTCCGAGAATGTGCTGGGTGTAGGCGAGGCCGTAGAGGGGTTCGATGCCGGCGGAGGTGCCTGCGATCAGCGAGATGGTGCCGGTGGGTGCGATCGAGGTGACCTGCGCGTGGCGCATGGGGGACCCGGTGGCCCAGCGGCTGTGGGGGAAGAGCGGGAACGGGCCGCGCTCGGCGGCCAGCTGCCGTGAGGCGGCGTGCGCCCAGCGGGCGATGCGCGCCATGAGCCCGCCGGTGAAGTGGACGGCGTCGGTGCTGTCGTACCGGAGGCCAAGGGCGGCAAGCATTTCCGCGAGGCCCATGACCCCGAGGCCGATCTTGCGGGTCGCACGCGCGGCGGCGGCCAGTTCGGGCACGGGATACTCGGACACGTCGAGCACGTCGTCGAGGAAGCGGACCGCGATCGCGACGACCTGTTCGAGGCGCTGTTCGTCGAGTCTCTCGCCGGTGACGAAGCGTGCGAGATTCACCGATCCGAGCGTGCAGGACTCGTACGGGGCCAGTGGTACCTCGCCGCACGGGTTGGTGGTCCGCAACGCGCCCAGCTCCGGTACCGGGTTGGCGCGGTTGACCGCGTCGAGGAACAGCAGGCCCGGTTCGCCTCCGCGCCAGGCGGATTCGGCGATCCGATCGAACAACTCGCGAGCCCGGACCTCCCGGACGAGGCGGCCGGAATGCGGATCGATGAGCCGATGCGCGCGATCCTGTTCCGCGGCGTGCAGAAACTCGTCGGTGACCGCCACCGACAGGTTGAACGTGGGCAGGGCCTCCCGGTCGGATTTGGCCGCGACGAACTCCTCGATGTCGGGGTGATGCGCGTCGAGCACCGCCATATTGGCCGCCCGGCGTCGCCCTCCCAGCCGGACCACCTGCGCCGCCGCGTTGTAGAGGCCGATGAACGACACCGGTCCGCTGGCGGTGCCGCCACTCGCGGTGCGTGCGCCGCGCGGGCGTAGTTCGGAGAAAGAGTATCCGGCACCCGCCCCGCTCCGGTGCAGCAACGCGGCGGTACGCAAGGTGGCGAAGATGGACTCCAGCGAATCGGCGATAGGGAGAACGAAGCAGCCCGAGAGCACGCCGAGCGAGGTCCCGGCGTTCATGAGAGTCGGTGAGTTGGGCAGGAATTCGCGAGCACGCAGCACCGCGGAGAAGCGCTCGGACCAGACGGCCGACTCTCCCGGCCGATATTCGTCCTCGGCGCGGGCCACATGGGCCGCCACGCGATCCATCATGCCGCCGGGGGTTTCGCGGACGACGCCGGCGTCGTCGCGGAGCAGGTAGCGCTCGGCGAGCACGGCCTGAGCCGCCGGATCGAGCCCGAGATCGTCGATCAGGGCGTGCGGGTTCCCGGCTCGGAGGTCGCTCATCGCGTGACGATCCGGGGGAAGGCCGTTGCCGTATCGCGGGATACGATCTCGGTTCCGGGCGGGTCCGGGACCACCAGCACCGGGCAGGGCGCGTGCCGGACGAGATCCTGGGTGAGGCTGCCCAGACGCGCCGTACGGGCGGACTCGGGATCATGCCCGATCACCACCAATTGCGCAGTGGCGCCGAGGCGTTCGACCACCGTGGCGGCATCGCCGACCACCGTGACGGGCCGCACCTCCACATCCGGGAAGTCACGCTGATACTGCCGCAGCTGGGCGTCGGGGACGACCGAGCTCGCCGTGTGGTGATCGGGCGGAAGCCCCGACCACATCGCGTAATCGGACGGTGACGCCCACTGCCGCCCCTGCCACACCCGCGCCACAGTGACGTCCGTGCCGCGATCCCGCGCCGCACGGAACCCGGCGAGCAGGGCCGCCCGGGCGGTGTACCAGGTGCCGACCACGACCAGGATCGAACCGTGCTCGGCTGCGGGCCGTCCGACCAGCGCGACCGGGCAACAGGCATCCCTGCTGACCGCCAGCGCGGTGGATCCCAGCACCAGGTGAGAGAGGAACCCGACGTCCCGGGCGCCCAGCGCGATGAGCATCGCCGACCGCGAGAGCTCGACGAGTACGCGATCGGCCTGCCCTCGCAGCATGGCGATGCTGATCTCGGGCGGGTCCGCATCCTCACCGGCGTGGTGCCGCGCGAGTATCGCGGAGCGCGCGTCCTCGAGTGCCGCGTGGGCCTCCCGGTACCGCTGCCCGCCCGGCCGGAATGCGGGCTTGTCGATCGCGGGCACGACAGAGACCAATCGCAGCGGGGCACGCCGGGCGGCGGCCTCGGCCGCGGCCCACTCGGCGGCGCGCACGGCCACCCGGGAGCCGTCGATGCCGGCGACGACCGGACCGGCTTCAGCGGTCACCGCGGTGGGGATGTTCGTCTCCATATAGCCAGGGTTCGCCGCGTCGCTCCCGCCGACTAGGGACCCCGCACCCGGGATCGCGGGACCAAAGCCCTCGGAACAGGAGGCTGGGTGACCCTCCGAACTGACCTCCCGTCGCGCCGACGAGGTCACCGACCGGCCCGAGACAAGGTCGCCGCCGTCGCCAGTACCCGCTGGCGGCCGCACCGAAGGACTTCCGTCACCGGCGAAAGGACCACCGTCCCCGGCAGCGACGACTCGATGCCCTACAGAACCGTTGATCGGGAGCGTGAAATCTAGTGTGTCAGAACAGTTTACCTCTCGAAAGGAGGGATCATGAGCCTGCTGTCCGTACATCGTCAGCCCGGTTCGCTGCTGCCCGACCTCGCCGAACTGTGGAACGCCGTGGCGCCGCCCGCCGTCCCGATGTTGGGCACCCACCTGATGCGCGTCGAGGACACCCTCGAGGAGGGTCGTTACCTGGTGCGTGCCGAGATTCCCGGTGTGGACCCGGCCAAGGACATCGAGGTGTCCGTGCATCAGGGGGAGCTGACCATCAAGGCCGAGCGGACCGAGAAACACGAGGCGAAGGGACATTCGGAGTTCACCTACGGCTCCTTCGTCCGCACTGTCGTACTGCCGCCGGGGGCTCAGGAGGACGGTATCGACGCGAGTTACGCCAAGGGCATCCTGACCGTCAGTGTTCCGATCGGTGAACCCGAATCCCCCGTCAAGACCGTCGAAGTCAAGTCCGCGGAGTGACATCCCGGCCCCGCGAACCGGACGGGCCCACACCCGAAAGAAGGCGGCCGATGCCGATCGTGACCCTGACCATGAATCCGGCGATCGACATCGCCGCCGGTGCGGACCATATCCGGCCGACCTCCAAGACCCGCTGCACGCCACCGCGATTCGATCCCGGTGGTGGCGGAATCAACGTCGCGCGAACCGTTGCGGCTCTCGGCGAGCCGGTGACCGCGATCTTCCCGGCGGGCGGCCCGCCGGGGCGGCAGCTCGAGGATCTGGTCCGTGACGCCGGAGTCCCGATGCGATCGATCCCGATCTCCGGCCATACCCGGGAGAACCTCGCTGTCACCGACAACGGAACCGGCGACCAGTTCCGTTTCGTGTTTCCGGGACCCCGGGTGACGGCGCCGGAACTGCATCTCTGCCTGAGTGAAATAGAACGCGAGGCAGCCGGTTCCCGCTATGTGGTCGCAAGCGGCAGTCTGCCGCCAGGTGTCCCGGACGACTTCTATCAGATTCTCGCCGACCTGCTGCGCGACCTGGGTGTCCGTCTGATCCTGGATACGTCGGGCGCGGCGCTGCGCGCGGTCCGGCGCGGGGTCCACCTCCTGAAACCGAGTGTGCGCGAGCTCGCCGAGCTCGCCGGTGACCCGCTGCCCGATCGCAAGTCGCAATTAGCGGCCGCGCGGGAGCTCATCCTGGCGGGAGTCTGCGAGATCGTGGTCGTGTCGCTGGGGGTGAGCGGCGCGCTCGCGGTGACGCGCCACGACGACGAGTGGTTCCCGTCGCTCGAGGTCACCGTCCGCAGCGGTATCGGGGCCGGCGACGCCATGGTGGGCGCCATGACGGTCGGCCTGTCGCGCGGCTACCCACTCGACGACGCGGTGCGGCTGGGCATCGCCGCCGCCACCGCCGCCCTGACCACGCCGGGTACCCGGCCCGGCCATCCCGCCCGCATCGCCGAGCTGTACCAGCAAGAACGTGAGACCCGGCCGAGCTGCCTCTCACCGGCCGACTCGGGCGGCCCCGAAACGCCTGTCCCACAGAGGAGGACGTGATGACACACGAGGACTATGACGATCCGCACCGATTGGCCTCGGCCGGTGTCGTGGTCGGAGTGGACGGATCGCTCGGATCGGAGCTCGCCCTGCGCTGGGCCGCGAGCTATGCCGCTCAACGGCGCCGGGAACTCCAGATCGTGCACGCCCTCGATCTGGGCGGAGTCAGTAGTTCCGGAAGCCCCTCCGGGGTGGTGCCGCCGTCGCTGATCGACACGGTGCGGGCGCGGGGGCAGCAGCTCGTTCGCGAGGCCGAGGAGATGGCGCTGCGGATCGAACCCGGATTGCGGACCGCGACACGGATTTCGGTGACCAATGCGAGCAGACTGCTGGTGGAACTGAGTTCGGCAGCCTACGCGGTCGTGCTCGGAGCGACCGGAAACGCTGGGACATTGATCCATCTGGGATCCACGCTGTTCGCCGTCACCTCCCATGCCCACAGTCCCGTGATCGTGGTGCGCCCGGATCCGGATGCGCACGATACCCTCCGCGAGACCGGACCGGTCGTCGTCGGCGTCGACGGCAGCCCGGTCAGCGAGGCCGCCATCGCCACGGCCTTCGCCGAAGCCGCCGAACGTCACGCCGACCTGGTCGCGGTACATGTCTGGAGCGATTGGGATTTCGGCGAATACCTCGGTGACCGAGCCCCCGCCGACCTCGTCGAGGTGGACGGACTCGAGCAAGCTCTCCTGACCGAACGACTCGCGGGCTTCCAGGAGAAATACCCGGACGTACAGGTGACTCGCCGCATCTATGTGTCCGCCCCGGCCGACAAGCTGCAAGGGTGGTCGAAACACGCGCAACTGGTGGTGGTCGGCAACCGCGGCCGCGGCGGCTTCACCGGCATGCTCCTGGGTTCCACGACGCACACGCTGGTGCAGCACGCCCATTGCCCGATCATGGTTGTCCGTCCGGCGGAGTGAGCCGAGTAGCCGCCGAATCAGGAGACGTCATGGAAGAGAATGCTGTTCCCACAACGATTTTCGCTCACTCGGATCACGGTGATCTGGGGATTGTCGTCGGCACGGATGGATCCGAGATCTCCTATCAGGCGGTCATGTGGGCCGCGATCGAAGCCGACATGCAGGGCTGCCCGCTGCATATCGTCACCTCGTACGCGAACCCGATCGTGGCGGGGGCGACGGAACAGAACCCCGATGACAGGCGTGACCTGAGGCAGCGAGGACGGCAGGTGCTCGCCGACGCCGCGCGTATCGCCGCCCACGCCGTGCCGGGGGCGCGCCTGCACATCAGGACCGAACTCATCTTCGACATGATCATCGGCGCGTTGATCGAGCGTTCGCGGCGTTCGCGGCTGCTGGTGGTCGGCAATCAGGGGCTCGGTGCGATAGGGCGGGCCGTGCTGGGGTCGGTGAGCACTGCGCTGGCCCGGCAGGCGCATTGTCCGGTCGCGGTCGTGCACGGTGTTTCGGAGACGGACCCGGCGTCGGCGTCGAAACCGGTGGTGGTCGGGGTGGACGGATCGGCGAACAGCGTGCCGGCCATCGAGCTCGCCTTCGGGGAGGCATCGCGGCGCAAGGCCGACCTGATCGCGGTGCGGGCGTGGCGTGATACGGGTGGCTTCGACCTGCCCGTGATGGGGTGGGGCGCGATCCGCGAGACCCAGGATGTGCTGCTGGAAGCGGCCCTCGCCGGCTACGCCGAGCGCTGTCCGGAGGTCACCGTGCACCGGGTCGTGTCCTCCGATACGCCGGTGCGCGCGCTGCTGGAGCAGGCCGAGAACGCGCAGCTCGTGGTGGTCGGCAGCCATGGCCGGGGCGGATTCGCCGGGATGGGGCTGGGCTCGGTGAGCACCGCGCTGCTGCATCTGGCGCAGTGCCCGGTGCTGGTGGTCCGTCGGCGACCGCAAAACCGGGCCGAAGAACCCGCCGGGCAGTGACTTTCGGCCGTCACCGGCGACCTGTCGCACTTGCCATGCTGAGGGCACGAGAATTCCGAGGAAGGACAGGCGATGTCGAGTCTCCCCGATCACGACACCATCCGCGCCGCCGTGGCGCTGGCGGTGCGGGCGCCGTCGGTGCACAATACCCAGCCGTGGCTGTGGCGGGTCGGCGACACCACGGTGCACCTCTACGCCGACGACAGCCGCCGGCTGCCCTACGCCGACCCGGACAGCCGGGAGCTGGTGGTGAGTTGTGGTGCGGCGCTGCATCATCTGCGCGTGGCATTGCGCGCGGTCGGCTGGGATACGGTCGTGCACCGGTTCCCGAACCCCGCTGAGCCGCGACATCTCGCCGCCCTGGAACTCCACCACGCCGAGCCCGACGCGTCCGCCACGCGTCTGGCGCGCGCTATTGCCCGGCGGCGCAGCGACCGTCGCCGGTTCACCTCATGGGAGGTGCCGCCCGCGCAGGTATCCGCGGTCGTCGCCGCGGGCGCGGCAGTACCGGGGGTGCAGGTCCGGGAGGTCGACACGACCGGGGAGCACGCGCGATTGGTGCGCGCTTTCGTCGACGCCGCGACCGCCCACCGCGGTGACGCCGGCTACAACGCCGAGCTGACGCAGTGGAGCGGTCACCACGCCAGCGCGCAGGGCGTACCCGCGCGCAACGCGGTTGTCCCCCCGGATGCGACAGTCCGGCCGTTCGGTGACCCCCGCCTGCCCGAGGCGGTCGTGAGCGACACCGAGGAGGCCGCGCGAATGCTGTTGGTGTGTACCGCCTCGGATGATCTGTGGGGCTGGCTGCGCGCCGGCGAGGTGGCGAGCGCGATACTGCTCGAGGCCACCGCGCGGGGGCTGGCCACCTGCGCGCTGAGCGAACCTCTCGAAGTCACCGGTGTGCGGACCCGGATCCGCCGGGATCTGCTGGGCGACTTCGGTTATCCGCAGCTGATCATCCGGATGGGCTGGGCGGCGACCAGTGCCGCACCGGTACCCACCACACCCCGGCTCCCGCTCGAGGACATCGTCCGTCCGCTCGAATCCCTGAGCCTGTCGGGTGAGCAATAGCGAAGACACCAGAGTCAGGAGCGAACAAATGACTGAAAACCTTGCCCCGCAGGTGGATCCGAATCCACCGATCGTCGTGGCCGTGGACGGTTCGGCCGTCTCCTACCAGGCGGTGGCCTGGGGGGCGCTGGATGCCGCGCGGCACGGGGCCCCCTTGCACATCGTCACATCGATCTGCACGCCGGCCGGGCTGCCGCCGACCGCCGTGCTCGATGCCCCCGACATGGCTTCGCTCGAACTGGACGGCGAACGCATCGTGGGTGAGGCGACCCGCATCGCGTCCGAGTCGCTGCCCGGCGAAGGGGTCGAGATGTCCTCGGAAGTCACCGAGGAGCCGATCATCACGCGCTTGATGGACCTGTCGCGGGACGCCCGGATGGTCGTGCTCGGCAGTCGCGGGCTCGGTGCGCTCCGGCGTGGGCTGCTGGGGTCGGTCGCCACCGCGGTGACCCACCACGCGCACTGTCCCGTTGCGGTCATCCATTCGACCGCGGCGGCGGACCCGGTATCGGCGCGGCAGCCGGTGCTGGTCGGTGTCGACGGCACGCCGAACAGCGTGGCGGCGCTGGAGCTCGCGTTCGAGGAGGCGTCGCTGCGCAAGACCGGCCTGACCGCACTGCACGCCTGGAGCGACGTCAGCGGACCCTACCTGCCGATGTCGGGGTGGGAGACCATCGCGGAGCAGGAGAAGGCGACCTTCGGAGAGGAGATGGCCGGATACGCCGAGCGGTATCCCGATGTCCCGGTGCGGCGAATCCTGGTGAAGGATCGCCCGGTTCGCTCGCTGCTGGACGAGTCCGAACACGCGCAGCTGGTGGTCGTCGGGAGCCATGGACGGGGCGGCTTCACCGGCATGCTCCTGGGTTCGACCAGCAGTGCCCTGCTGCACGGCGTCGACTGCCCGATCGTCATCGTGCGTGGCCAGTGACCGGATCACTCGGCGGCCGCCGCCGGTTCACCCCAGCGGTACCGCCCAGTGCAGCAAGGTTCCCTTTCCCTCGGGGTTGCGGCCGAAGGAGAAGGTTCCGCCCATCTCCTCGGCCCGGCGCTGCAGGTTCTGCAGCCCGCTCGGGGTGATGTTCTCGGGGATCCCGCAGCCGTCGTCGGCGACCAGCACGGTCAGATCGTCGGAGACGTCGATGGACACCGCGACGGTCTCCGCGGCGGCGTGCCGCACCACGTTGGAAACCGCTTCGCGCACAACGGCTTCGGCATGGTCGGCGAGTTCGGCCGCCACCACCGACAGCGGCCCGGTGATGCGCAACGAGGTGCGCAGGCCGGTATCGGCGGTGTGCGTGCGGATCACCTCCTCGATCCGCTGCCGCAGCCGGGTACTGTTCGCCGCGCCGCCGTGCAGGTCGAAGATCGAGGTGCGGATCTCCTGCACCACGTCCTGCAATTCGTTGATGACGTCCGAGATCCGGTCGCGCACTTCGGCCGAACGGGCGCGGGCGACGGTCCCCTGCAGGCTCAGACCGGCCGCGAAGAGCCGCTGGATGACATGGTCGTGCAGGTCGCGGGCGATGCGGTCGCGATCGGTCAGCACGTCGAGTTCGCGCATGCGTTGCTGGGCTTCGGCCAGCTGGATCGCCAGCGCGGCCTGATCGGTGAAAGCGCCTGCCAGTTCCTGTAATTCGTCCGCGAACGGGGGAGCGCCGGCCGGGCGGACCATGACCAGCACGCCGAAGGTCGACTCCTGGGCGTTGAGCGGCAGAATCAGCGCGGGTCCGGCGTCGAGCGCGGTGTCGAGGCCGAGTTCGTCGCTGTCGTCGAGGCGCAGGGCCACACCCTTGCGGAACGCCTGTCCGATCGCCGTCCCGGATGTGTGGACCAATCCGGTGTGATGGTGACCGTCCGGCCCGGCGCATTTGCTGATCCGCAGCCCCTCGGCGTCGGTGTGGTTGCTGTCGGGTTCCTCGTCGACGGCGAGGAACGCCCATTCCGATTCGGTGAGCGTGCGCGCGTGCGTGACCATGTGGGCGAGCACTTGCTCGGGATCCGTTCCCGCCAGGAATTCGGTGGCGATATCGCGGGTGGCTTCGATCCAGGCTTGGCGAGTGCGAGTGGACTGATAGAGCCGGGCGTTGTCGATCGCGGTTCCGGCGGCCGCGGCGAGGGCCTGCACGATGACCTCGTCGTCCTCGGTGAACGGCAGTCCGCCGGACTTCTCGGTGAGATACAGGTTGCCGAAGATCTCGTCGCGGATCCGGACGGGCACGCCGAGAAAGGTCCGCATCGGTGGATGGTGATCCGGAAAGCCGACGGACGAGGGGTGATCGCCGATGTTGTCCAGGCGGATCGGCTTGGGCTGGCTGATCAGCAGGCCCAGCACGCCGCGGCCCTCCGGGAGATCGCCGATCCGGGCTCGCATCTCCTCGTCGATGCCCTCGTAGATGAACTGTTCGAGCTGATCGTCCGCGCGGACGCCGAGCGCCCCGTAGCGGGCGTCAACGAGGCTGATGGCAGTGTGCACGATGGTGCGCAGGGTCTGGTCCAGATCGAGCCCCGAGGTCACCGACAGCATCGCCTCGACCAGGCCGTCCATGCGGTCGCGAGCGTCGATGATCTGTTCGACACGGTCCTTGACCTCGGTGAGCAATTCCCGCAGCCGCAGCTGGGAGAGAGTGTCACGTACCGAGTAGGAGCCGTCGGGAGGCTCAACGGTCATCTCGTGTTTTCCTGTACTCGTGTCGGGCGCGCGCGACCTGTTCTGTTACGGCTGTTCCATTTTAGGCGTGCGCCCGACGACGATGGTGCAGGTTGGTGGTCGGCAGTGTCACCGCCGGTCCGGCTGGGCAAGTGCGCGGTCCAGGAGCACGCGCCGTTCGGCGGCTGCGACGGCGTGCCGGGTGCGCTGGACCGCATCGGGCGAGACAGACACCGACGTGATGCCCGCGCGCACCAGATGCGCCACGAATTCCGGATGGGTGGAGGGCGCCTGGCCGCACAGCGACGAGGTGATGCCGAGCGACCGGGCGGTGGTGACGATCTGCTCGATGGCGTTCAGCACCGCCGCATCGGATTCGTCGAACAGTTCGGCGCACTCTTCGGAATCGCGGTCCACGCCCAGCATGAGCTGGGTCAGATCGTTGCTGCCGATGGAGATTCCGTCGATCCCCAGTTCGACGTACTCGGGTAGCCGGTAGATCACCGACGGCACCTCGGCCATGATCCAGCGGTGCAGGCCGCGCTGGCGTCCGAGCGGGCTCGCGTCGACGAGCTCGAGGCACTGCTCGAGTTCCCAGCGGGTGCGGACGAAGGGGATCATCAGGTGCACGTTCGGGGTCTGTTCGCGCACGCGTGCGAGCGCGGCCAGTTCGAGCCGGAACATCTCCGGCTGGCGTACGTAGCGGTAGCAGCCCCGGAACCCGATCATCGGGTTGTGCTCCCGGGGCTCGTAGCGGCTGCCGCCCTCGAGTGCCCGGAACTCGTTGCTGCGCATATCGCTTGCCCGATAGACGACCGGGCGCGGCGCGAAGGCGGAGCTGATCCGGTGTATTGAGGCGGTCACGCTCTCGATGAACTTCTCGTCCTCGCCGCGGGCGATGAGATCGCGAGGATGGCGGCCGCCGAGCGCCTGGGTCAGCAGGACCTCGGCGCGCAGCAGGCCCACTCCGTCGGCGCCGGTGGCCGCGACGCGTTCGGCGGCTTCGGGCAGCCCCAGATTCACGTAGACGCGGGTCCCGGTGGCCTCGGGTGCGGTGGTCTCGGGGACCGGGCGCGGGACCGCGGTGATCGTGGCCGGAAGCGGGTTTCCGTCGTACACCTGGCCCGCGGACCCGTCGACGGTGACCTCCTGACCCGTGGCCAGTTGCGCCGTGGCCGTGCGCGCTCCGACGATGCACGGGATACCGAGTTCGCGGGCCACGATGGCCGCGTGGCAGGTCATGCCGCCGCTGTCGGTCACCACCGCGGCGGCCCGCGACAGGGTGGGCAGCCAGTCCGGGTTCGTCATGGGCGCGACCAGGATCTCGCCGTCGCTCAGCGTGGATCCCTCTGCGGGCGAGCGTAATACGCGCACCGGACCGGTGGCGCGGCCGGGCGCCGCGGCCAGGCCGCGCACCAGCGCCCGACCTTCGACGGTGTGCGCTACCGGAGGTTTCGCCGCGGAGTCGCTGGGCAGCGTGGTGATCGGCCGCGCCTGGACCAGCCAGAGGTGCTCGTCGTCGAAGACCCATTCGACGTCCTGGGGGCGGCCGTGGTGCGCCTGCACCTCGAGCGCGAGCCGGGCCACGGCGACGGCCTGGTCGTCGCTGAGCGCCGGCGCCTCGGCCTCGGATTCGGAGAGCTGAATTCGCTGATCGCCGTCCGCGCCGGGCACGATGGCGAAGCTCTGGCTGCCGACCTGGCTGGTGAGCAGTGTCGGTCCGGCCGCGTCGAGGACATAGGTGTCGGGTGTGACGGCGCCGGACACCACCACCTCGCCCTGGCCGCGCGCTGCGTCGATGACGATGTGATCGAGCGAACCGGTGGCAGGGTCGGCGGTGAAGGCCACGCCGGCCGTGCGGGCGGCCACCATCCGCTGCACCACCACGGCCATCTCGGGTCGATTGTGCATGCCGCGCCGCGCCCGATAGGTCAGCACGCGCGGGGAGAACAGCGATGCCCAGCAGTCGGTCAGCGCGGTGATCAACTCTTCGTCACCGTGAATATTGGTGTGGGACACGTTCATTCCCGCGAACGACGCGGTCGCGCTGTCCTCGCCGACGGCCGAGGACCGTACGGCCACGGTAACCGCGTCGCCGAGCCGGTGGTAGGCCGACAGCACGGCGTCACGGACCGCCGGCGACATCGGGGTGTCGTGCACGAATTCCCGCATGCGGCGGCACAGCTCGTCGAGCTGCTGTGCCTCGTCGCGGGTCGCGCCCTGCGCCGCCGCGAGCCCTCGGGTGTGCAGCTCGTCGAGTTCCGGGCCGTGCGCACCCGCGCAGATCACCTCTTCGTAGGCGGATTTGAGCACCACGAACCCCGGCGGCACGGGCAGGTGCGCCGCGACCAGTTCGCCGAGATTGGCGCCCTTGCCGCCGGCGCGGTCGGCATCGGTCAATCGCAATTCATCGAAGGTGGCGACATAGTCACCCATGACGGCTCCAGTTCTTTTTCGACCCGGGCAGCATGAGCAGCAACAGGATCGGGAGGGCGAGGATGAACAAGGCGGACAGCATCGCCAGCGGCGACGCGCCGCTGAG
Organism: Nocardia sp. NPDC101769; assembly: GCF_044766925.1. Classification (NCBI taxonomy): domain Bacteria; kingdom Bacillati; phylum Actinomycetota; class Actinomycetes; order Mycobacteriales; family Nocardiaceae; genus Nocardia; species Nocardia sp. NPDC101769. The sequence continues at coordinate 76,666 of NZ_JBIWMX010000008.1, forward strand.
TTCGAGGCCGGTGACCACGAAGGGGAGTGCGATGACGAACAGCGGGGCGTGGCGGATCGTCACTGCTGTGCCTCCGGAGTCTCGAAAATGCCTGCGGAGGTGAGAACGTCACTGAAATCGGCACCGAGCAGCACGCGCCGCAGGGGTCCGGGAAGTTGTGCCAGCACGTGGTCGAGCTGGCCGGGGGAGAACAGCTGGGCCAGCGCGTCGGTGACCGCCGCCGACATCCGCCTCGCTTCCTCTGTCGACACGTCCGCCGACCGGGCGAACTGGTGCAGGAAAGACTGTGGATCATGGCGCACCGGAACACGTCCCGGCGTCCAGCCCTCGTAGAAGACACCGCGCAGCAGCGTGGGCAGCTGGGCGCTCAGGTGTGCGGCCGCGCCGATGTCGAGGCGGTCGCGCACGGTGTGCAGCCAGGCGCGCAGGGCCCGATGCGCCTCCATCCGGTCGTTGGTGTCGAGCCGGTCGGCGACGGTGCGCAGCCAGATATGGCCGGTATGGATCGCCGGGGCGAACGGATCGGTGTGATGGCTCATCGGCGTGCCTTTCGCGAAGACGGGATGACCGGGGGTGCGGGTCAGGGGTGGGTCGGAGTGGCCTGTGCCTGCTGCAGGTGAAGAGCCTGGGCGATGGTGTCGGTCCAGATCGTGATGTCGGACCAGTCGCGCAGGTCCCCGTAGCGGGGGCCGCCGAGCAGGCGGTACAGGGCACGCGCGGGCAGCGAGACCCCGGCGCGTTCGTAGTGGCCGGCGAACGCGTGGAAATCACGCGGGGTGATCGAATCACGCAGGGCGGCGACCTTTCTCGGGACGACATGGCCGACGCGGCGCCCGATCCGACCGACCAGGGCCGGCCCCAGCCCGACGCTGAACAGCCACACCGGGCGGGCCTGCAGTTCGTGGCGATGCGAGCGGACGAATTCGGCCATCTCCGGCAGCAGGGCCAGATCGTGCACGGCGCTGCCCAGCACGATGGCATCGAAGGGCGTGATTTCGGGAGCGTGTGCGACGTCTGCGACTTCGACGGCCGCGCCGCGGGCCGTGAGGCAGGCGCCGATGAAATCGGCGATCTCACGGGTGGATCCCTGGGCGGTGGCGTAGATGACGGCGACGCGTGGAGTGGCGGTTCCCATGCATCGAGCGTGCTCGCGCGGCCGGATTTCGGTGAGAGGACTCCTACCCGTGGTGACCGGGACCATGGTCCTCGACCGCCTCAGCCGGCCGCCGCGGCGGGATGGGACAGGTCGGCCAGAGCGGCGGCGAGCAATCGACGGGCCTCCTCGGCCGGTCCGGCGAGCTCGGGCCTGGCCAGGACTTCGGCGAGCAGCGTGGGATCGGTGGCCTCCACGAGCACGCCGGTCCGGTCGGCCCGCACGACGACGTTGCAGGGCAACAGCAATCCTGCCTCCCGGTCGATGTCGAGGGCGCGACCGGCGAGCTGCGGGTTGCAGGCTCCGAGGATCAGGTACTCCTCGATGTGCTCACCGGCCCGCTCCCGGAGGGCGGCCTGGACATCGAATTCGGTCACGACGCCGAATCCGTGCTCCCGCAATGCGATCCGGGTGCGGTCCACGGCGTCGGGAAACGTCGTGTCGAGGTGGACGGCAATGGCCGCGGCGGGTGCTACCGGAATGCGGATCTCGGTGATCAGCAGACGGGGATCGCTCACCTCGTCGGGGCCGATGAGATACGCCTCCGTCGGCGGTCCGATGGGGCGATAGCCGTTGCCCTGCAGCCATTCTCGTAATGCGCGGTACGCGGCGTCGATGGCGTGATAGCTGCCGCGATGGCAGGTTCGGGCCACCAGCACCGGCGACTGGATGGTCAGCTCCGCACCGGAACTCGGGCCGAGGGCGGGCGCGGCCTCGATCGGGAGCCCGAAATCGACGACGATGGCATCCTCGGCGGGCAGTTCCCGATGGAAGGTGATCGTCGGCGCGCCGTTCGCGACGAGCCCGGCCTGCTCGGCGACCTCCGACAGCCGGTTCATGCCGCCGACTATGCCGTCGCTCAACAGGTCCGGGCGGATCTCCAGCGGTATGCGCAGCACTGCCTGCGGCGGCGTCTCGCACACGTTCACCCGGTACTCCATGACGCGCCTCCTTCGATAGTTCGTGCGTTCAGCGTGCGTCCGGCCGTGCGGGTGCCACAGAGGACAAGGTCACGGTGGTGGGGGAACAAACGCACAGCCGTGTGGGGCGATCGGCCGGGAGGGGACCAAGGTCCCGAGATCCGACCATCGCGGCGTCACAGGCAGGGGCGCGATCGACGACGGCGTCGTCCCGGCGAGTGGTCCCGCCACAGAGGCGTGGCCGCGGTACCCGCGACAATGACGAACCCGGCCCAGGACGCGCCCAGTGCCCAACCGGCAACGATGTCGCTGGCATAGTGGACGCCGAGATAGACCCGGGAAGAACCCACGGCGACAACGAGAACGACCGCCGCCGCCCAGACTGCGAGGCGGGTCCGCCGGGACCACCGATACGCGCTGTTGAGCATCCACGCCGACACCAGGGCGACCACGGCGATGCCCGCGGCATGACCGGACGGGAAGGACGATCCGTCGACGGCGATCGCCCGCTCCGCATCCGGTGGGCGGGGCCTTCCCACCGCCAGCTTCACCGTCACCACCATCAGCCCGAACCCCGCGAAGGCGGCCGTTCCCAGGACGGCCGGTCCGAGCGTGCGAACTCGGATGGCCGTCACAGCCGCTGCGGCGGCGATCGTGGTGGCCAGAACGGGCGGATTGCCCAGGTCGGTCAGCCCGCGCATGATCGCGGTGAGTGCCGGGTCGCGATGTGCCGCAATCCATGTCGATATCGGCCGATCCCATGCGGTGAATCCGTCCCCGTCGAGGACATTATCGAGGATCGCCGCGAACAACGCCGCCAGTGCGCACACGGCTGCCGCGCCCGCTGCGGTCACGAGTACCGCGATACCGCCCGCAGTGAACCCCCGGCCCGGTCGGAGGTGGTCGGGAGGCCGGGTCATGATCACCGCCGTTCGTCGGCGGCGAGGGCGAAGTAGTTCTCCTCCTCCTGCACGAAGTGCAGGCGCAGCACGGCGTGCAGGCCGTAGAGGCAGGCCAGCAGGTCATCGATCTGATCCGGGTCGAATCCGCCACGCGCGTGGGCTAGTTCGAGATGGGTGCCGATGCGGGTGGCCAGCCGCTGGATCTCAGCGTGCGCGCGGCTCATGGTGGCAGTTGCCTCGGGGCCGCCGAGCGGCCCGGCGAGCGCGGGATAGAGCTGGGTCTCCTCGGCCACCTCATGGGGCAGCAGGTCCTCGATCAGAAAGCGGTGCACGCTGTCGAGTGCGGCGAGTGCAGCGTCATCGGGGCGGTCCGCGACCCGGTCGGCGACCGAGCGGAGCTTCGCGAGGGCGTCCTGCAGGGCATCGTGTTCGGCGGCGAAGCGGTGGAGCAGCTCCTCGGTGTCCGCCGACAGGTCGAGACTGGCGGCCGGATTGGCGCGCAGTGCTCGCAGTGCGTTCAGGATGACGGCGACGTCGATGGCTTCCTGAAGGAGTGCGCCCGCCGCCGGCGGCAGCCAGCCGACGGCGGCGACGACCATGGCCGCCAGCGAGAGGGTCATGCCGACGGTCGCGCTCTGGACCGCGATGCGCCGCGACCAGCGGGCGATGTCCATGGCGTCCGCGAGCCGGTCCAGCCGATCGGTGGTGAGCACGATATCGGCGGCCTCGGAGGAGGCGGTCGAACCTCGCGCTCCCATGGCCACCCCGACCGTGGCGGCGGCGAGGGCGGGCGCGTCGTTGATGCCGTCGCCCACCATGACGGTCACCTGCTGCCGGCTCTCCCGGCGCACCGCCTCGACCTTGTCGGCCGGGCTCTGGCCCGCGTAGACCTCGTCGAGGCCCAGCACCGTCGCGACCTCGCGCGCGGGCTCGGGGCGATCGCCGGTGAGCATGACGAGGCGGTTCAGCCCGGCCTCACGCAGCCGGCGCAGGGTACGGGGCGCCTGCCGCCGCAAGGGATCACGCAGCAACACGACACCCCGGGGGTCATCGTCGACGACGATCCAGGCGACGGCGGCGGAGTCCAGCCGTGCCCGATTCATCACCGGCCGCGCCCATTGCGGGGTGATCATCGACTCCGGCAACTTCCCCACCTGCACGCGATGACCGTCGACCGTGCCGGTGACGCCGCGCCCCGCCTGCTCGGAAACCGCTGTGGCAACGGCGAGTTGGAGCTTGCGGGCCAGCGCCTCGGTCACGATCGCCTCGGCCAGCACGTGCGGCGACAGCTGATCCACCGAGGCGGCCATCTGCAACAGCCACGCTTCATCCGCGCCCGGAGCGGCGGCGACCTCCGTGACCACGGGCCGCCCGGCCGTGACGGTACCGGTCTTGTCCATGACCAGAGTTGTTGCGCGACCGAGATTTTCCAACGCCCCGCCGTCGCGCACCACCACGCCGACCCGCGACGCGCGTGACAGCCCCGACACGATGGCAACGGGTGCGGCCAGCAACAACGGGCACGGTGTCGCGACCACGAGCACCGCCACCGCGCGCACCAACGATCCACTGAACCAGTACGCGGCACCCGCGACGACCAGGGTCAGCGGGAGAAACCACACGGCATAGCGGTCCGCCAACCGGACCGTGGGCGCGGTGGCGGCTCCCGCCTCGCGTGCCAGCCGCACGATCCCGGCGTAGGTGCTGTCGTCGGCCGTCGCGGTGGCCCGCATCTCGAACACGCCGCCGGCATTGAGCACGCCGCTGCGCACCGGCTCCCCGCGGGCGCGCTCGACCTGGAGCGGTTCACCCGTGAGTGCCGATTCATCGAGCGCCGCAACGGTATCCATGATCCTGCCATCGGTGGGAACCACCTCGCCGGCGGCGATCACCAGGATGTCGCCCGGAACGATCTCCTCGAGATCGACGACCCGCACCACGTCCCCTCGCCGTCGCCGTGCCGACCGCGGCGCCCGCTCGAGCAGGGCCCGCAGATCCCGGGCCGCGCGCCGCTCGGCGGCGGCATCGAGCGCGTGCCCGCCGCTGAGCATGACCGCGATCAGTGCGCCCGCGAGGTACTCGTGCACCCAGAGCGTGCCGGCCAGCGACAACACCGCGATGAGGTCGACTCCGGCGCGCCCGCGCCGCAGCGCCGCGACAACCCACCACAGCGCCGGGACCATGGCCACCACCGTGCCCGCGGCCCAGCACCGGTCGGCCACTCCTGTCGCCCCGGCGGCCCACGCGACGCCACCGGCGACCAGCGGTGCGATCGTCCCGGCCAGCAGCGCCGTTCCGAGGATGCCGCCGGCTCGATCCAGCCAGGCGTGGAAACGTGAATCGGCCACCATGGCTCTCGTCCTTTCGCCGGGTGTGCCTTCCCGATCAGTGCATCGCAGTCGTCCGAGGAGCGGCAGGGCCGCAGTCCCCGAACACCACGGCCCTTGGTCCCGGCCGTGACCGGCCCACGGCTCCTGATGCGGTGTGCCGACAGGGCAATCCGACACCGGGATCTCGCTTCTGGTGGGCTGTGCCGTGTCCGAAGGATGTCCGAGACAGGACCTTCGGCCCTGTGGGGGCGCTGGTGCGGGTGTTGACATGGATCGAGGGATGCAGTTCCGGGATCAGGTGAGAAGGGTTTGCAGTTGAAACGTGGGTATCAGTTCGCTCCGCGCGCCACCGTGAGTCTGGGGCGTGCGGAAGCACTGCGGCTGCTGGGCAGTGTTCCGTTCGGGAGGGTCATCTTCACCCGCGACGCGCTGCCCGCGGTCCGGCCGGTGAACCATCTGGTCGACGAGGGCGAGATCATCGTCGTTCGTACCCGGCTCACGTCTCGGCTGACATCGACCGTGCGCACGGATCCGAATGTGGTGGTGGCGTACGAGGCCGACGACATCGACCCCGTCGCGGGGCTGGGATGGTCGGTGGTGGTGACGGGGATCGCCCGCACCGTGACGGATCCGGAACGGGTCGCACGGTACGAGAGCCTGCTGCAGCCGTGGGTCGACGGGGCGATGGACACCATCGTCGCCATCGAGCCGACTCTGGTGACCGGGGTGCGGCTCGTGGCGAAGCAGGCGGGGTAGCCGGGTTCAGGGTGCCGAAGTGCCCGCCGCCCGAGGGGGTCCGGTCGTGGCGGGTATGGGCCGAACCGTATGCGGCAGCGTGCGATTCGTGGCCGAGACCGGCGGCTCGTGAACGTACATAAGTCGAGGGTTCCGCTGGCCGGGCCGATAGGGCCTGCTCGCATCCGGGGAGAGGACCAAAGGCCTTGTAGCCGAGGACTTGCCGCCGCTGTGGGCCGTGGTGCGCAGCGGCAGACTGAAGGTGTCGACCCCCGAGTCCAGGGGTGATTCCAGCAGCGGATGACGAGTGAATGGTATTCCCGATCACGCTGTGTGCCAGTCGATTCGAGCTCCGCCGCGAAACGTGACACCTGCAGTCACGGGGGCCGACCGTTGGCTCGGCGCATTCGGGTCCGGACGCCCGCTATCGCCGCGGCTGGATAGCCCGGGCCTCGGGGGTCGGCCTGTCGGGTCGGTGCGGGCGCAGGCGGAACACACGACCGCCGCGCCTTCGGACGAAGACGCGGCGGGGAGTGCGGTTCGCTCTACATCGGACGCGGATGGTCACCACGCAGTTTGGACGCGTAGACCGCGGCCTGGGTGCGCCGCTCCATGCCGAGCTTGGCGAGCAGTCTGGAGACGTAGTTCTTGACTGTCTTCTCCGCGAGGAACATTCGCTCGGCGATCTGCCGGTTGGTCAGCCCGTCGCCGAGCAGGTCGAGAAGTTTGCGCTCCTGGTCGGTGAGCCCGGCCAGCGGGCCGTCGGACTGGGTGCTGCGGCGCAGCCGGTCCATCAGGGCCGCTGCGGCGCGGTTGTCCAGCAGCGAGCGGCCGGCGCCGACCTCCTTGATGGCCTTCGCCAACTCCATGCCCTTGATGTCCTTGACCACGTAACCGCTTGCTCCGGCGAGGATCGCGTCCATCATGGCCTGCTCGTCGGTGAACGAGGTGAGGATGAGGCAGCGCAACGCATCGACGCGCGAGAGCAGATCACGGCAGAGTTCGATGCCGTTCCCATCCGGCAGCCGGACATCGAGGACCGCGACATCCGGTTTCAGCGCCGGGATTCGGGCCAGGGCCTGGGCCACATCGGAGGCCTCACCGATGACGGTGAGTTCCGGGTCGCTCTCGAGCAGGTCGACGAGTCCCCGGCGGACGATCTCGTGATCGTCAACGAGAAAAACCTTGATCATGGCCGGTTCCCAATCTGTAGGTCGTCGTGTTCGAACATAGTGCTCCAGGCGGATTATCGGGGATGGTCGGAAGGAGGCGGGCCGCCGGGGGTGGCGGGAGCGGTGACCTCCAGGATCTGTTCGACGGGCAGCCGTGGGGTATGGGTCGGCTGCCGGTCGGAGGCGGGAACCGTGCCGACCCGCACCAGCACCTGTGGCTGTTCCACGCGGCCGGTGAGCTCGCGGATGACCGCTCGGCTCCGCGGCACTTCGGTGACGTGGGTGATCGGACAGGTCGCATAGCCCGCGACCGTGCATTCGAGCAGGATGGTCGACAGCGCCTCACCACAGCGCACCAGTTCGGCGAAGCTGTTGCCGCTGGACACGACGAGCACCACGGACCGGTCGTCCTCGATCTCGGTCCGGCGCGGCTCGTCGTCGACGGCCGGGAGTATGCGGCTCAGATCGACCCGCTCGCGCTCCTCGGCGGACACGCGGGCCGTCGGCGGGATACCCTCCACGGGGAGTGAATGCCCTGTCCACCACTGCAATTCGGCTTGATAGCCGGAATCGTAGCGGCGTATCGCCGCGGTCAGCCGCGAGGCACGGGCGAGTTCGGTGCGGGCCTCGGGCGCCAGCACGGTGATCACCGCGTCGAAGGGGTCGACGATCACCGGCAATACCGGTTCGAATTCGCGCCAGTCCGCCGGTTCGGCGAAGGGGAGCCGGTCGGTGTAGCGAACCGTGATGGCGGCGGCCCGGTCTCGGTCGGCGTCGGTCACGATCCGCGCCGGCTCGAAGGTCACCGTCGCCAGCTGATCGTGCCGGGTGGGGTCGGGGAAGTACGCGACCTGCGTCTGCCACCCGGCCGCGGCCAGCGCGGCGCGCAGATGTCCCAGCGCGAGACCACAGCTGATCAGCATCTGCCGACCGGAGTGGTCGGTGGCCGGGAGCATGCGCGAGCGCACCGAGAACAGGTGCAGGGCATCGCCGTCGGAGACCCAGCGCCACGGCTGGCTGTTGTGCAGGGAGGGCGCGCGACCGGCCAGCCGGACAGCCTGCTCGATCGTGTCGCCGCTGGGTAGTGGGCTCATGGACTCACGCTAGGACGGGCGGTGGGTGCGCTACAGGGGCCGTTGGTCCTCGTTACGGTGCTACAGGACCCTTGGCTCGGCGCCCGGCCGCACGCAGGCTGAAGCAGTGGACGACAACATGCAGCCCGCGCCGTTGATCGACGCACGGCGCCACGACGCGGTGATCTTCGATATGGACGGCGTGGTGACCGACAGTGCCCGCGTCCACGCGGCGGCCTGGAAGGAGATGTTCGACGACTTCCTCGCGCATCGGGATCCGGCGCCGGGCGAGAACCTGTCGCCCTTCACCGACGACGACTACCTGCGGTGGGTGGACGGTGAACCGCGCTACCGGGGAGTGTCCGATTTCCTTGCCGCACGCGGTATTTCACTACCCGACGGCGATCCCGCCGACGCCGAGGACGCCGGAACGGTGTGCGCACTCGGCAACCGCAAGGACCGGTTGTTCCTCGAACGGCTCGCCCGCGACGGCGTCCCCGCGTTCGACTCCACCGTGGCCCTGGTGCGGCGCCTGCAGACCGCGGGTATCGGTGTCGCGGTGTTCTCCGCCAGTCGCAACTGCGCCGACGTGCTGCGGGCCGCCGGCATCGGAGACCTGTTCCCGGTGCGGGTGGACGGCATCGTGGCGGCGGAGCTGGGGCTGGCGGGCAAGCCCGACCCGGCGATGCTGCTCGAGGCCGCGCGCCGGCTGGGTGCGGAGCCGGAACGAACCGTCGTCGTCGAGGACGCGGAGGCCGGTGTCGCGGCGGGCCGGGCCGGCGGATTCGGCCTGGTGATCGGCGTCGATCGGGGCGGGCACGGCGATCGGCTGGCCGAGCGCGGGGCCGATGTGGTGGTGCCCGACCTCGTTCGGGTACGGCTGCGCAACGGTTTCCGGCGGATGTCGGAGGTGCCGGAGACGGTCGCGGGGCGGCTCGGTGACCTGCTCGACACCGAAAAGGCCTCCGTCCTGCTCGATTTCGACGGCACGCTGTCGGCCATCGTCCCCGATCCGGCGGCCGCGACCCTGGTGGAGGGGGGCGCGGTGGCCCTCGCGCGGCTCGCGGCGCAGTGTCCGGTCGCCATCGTCAGCGGGCGTGAGCTGGAGGATCTGCGCGGCCGGGTGGGTGTCGACGGACTCTGGTACGCCGGGTGCCACGGCTTCGAGTTGCGGGCCCCGGACGGCACGACGTACGTGCACGATGCGGCCCCGGGCGCCGAGCGCGCGCTGGCGGCGGCAGCGGAGGAGCTGACGAAGTCATTGAGCGCTGTCGAGGGGATTCTGGTGGAGCACAAGCGCTTCGCGGTCGCCGTGCACTATCGGCGGGTCGCCCCGGAACAGGTCGGCGCGGTGACGGCCGCCGTGCACGCGCAGGCGCACCGGCGCGGCCTGCGCGTGACGGGCGGACGCAAGGTGATCGAACTGCGGCCGGACATGGACTGGGACAAGGGCACCGCGCTCCAGTGGATTCTCGGCCACCTCGTCACGCCGAGGCTGCCGATCTACGTCGGCGACGACCTCACCGACGAGGACGCCTTCGATGCCGTGGAGGCCGAGGGCATTTCGATCGTGGTCCGGCACGACGAGAACGGCGACCGGCGGACCGCCGCCCGCTTCGCGCTGCCCGGACCCGAGGGCGTGCGCTCCTTCCTCGACGATCTGGCCGTCCTGCTGGCGGCCGAATCCGCTGGGGCCGTGTCGGATTCGTGGGTATTCGCCTTCGACGGGTACGACCCGGCGCACGAGCGGCTGCGGGAGGCGCTGTGCACCGTCGGAAACGGATATCTCGCTACCCGCGGAGCCGCGCCGGAGTGCGCGGCGGGGGAACATCACTACCCGGGTACCTACGTCGCCGGGATCTACAACCGGCTCTTCGATCGGATCGCGGGGCGCACGGTCGACAACGAGAGCCTGGTGAACCTGCCGAACTGGCTACCGGTCACCTTCCGCATCGGCGACGGCGACTGGCTCGATATCGACACCATCGAATTGCTGTCCTATCGCCAGGAATTCGATCTGCGCCGGGCGGTCCTGCTGCGGCACTTCCGCTTCCGGGACGGCACCGGTCGCATCACCGCGGTGCGGCAGCGGCGGTTCGCGGCCATGCACGCGCCGCACCTGTGCGCGCTCGAGACCGCGGTGACCGCCGAGAACTGGTCGGGGACAGTGGTCTTCCGCTCGACGGTGGACGGCGCGGTGAGCAACGGTCTGGTGGCGCGGTATCGGGACCTGTCGGGGGAGCACCTCGAGCTGGTTTCGACGCGGGAGCTGTCACCCGAATCGGTGCTGGTGGTGGTGCGCACCGGGCAATCCGGGACTCCGGTTGCGACCGCGGCGCGCGGCACACTGCACCGAGAGGATGTGAAGCTGTGTCCCGCCACGGAACTCGTCGAGAGCGGCGGGTCGATCGGGCACGACCACGGCGTCGCGCTGGCCGCGGGCGACACGGTCGTGCTGGAGAAGATCGCAGCCGTGGTCACCGGCCGCGACCACGCGGTCTCGGCCCCGGACGACGAGGCCACGCGCGCACTGCGCAGTGCCGGCCGGTTCGCCGACCTCCTCGAATCGCACACGGCCGCCTGGGAACACCTCTGGGAACGGCTTCGCATCGACCTGGGTGGCGGTGAGCAAGCGACCCGAGTGATCCGGCTGCACCTGCTGCATCTGGTGCAGACCCTCTCGCCGCACACCGCCGATCTGGACGTCGGGGTCCCCGCGCGGGGTCTGCACGGCGAGGCCTATCGAGGACACGTCTTCTGGGACGAGCTGTTCGTGTATCCGGTTGTGAATCCACGCTTCCCGCGACTCGCTCGTGGTCTGCTGCGGTACCGATACCGGCGGTTGCCGGAGGCGCGGCGCGCGGCCGCCGCCGCCGGGTTGTCCGGCGCGATGTTCCCGTGGCAGTCCGCCTCCGACGGCCGCGAGGAAAGCCAGCTCATGCATCTGAATCCGCTGTCGGGGCATTGGAATCCGGATCCGAGCCCGCGCGCCCACCACATCGGCAGTGCCATCGCCTACAACGTCTGGCAGTACTACCAGGCGACCGGTGACCACGAATTCCTCACCGACTACGGCGCCGAGCTCATGGTGGAGATCGCCCGGTACTGGGCGAGCCTGGCCGACTACGACCCCCGCCACGACCGGTATCACCTGCGCGGGGTCATCGGGCCCGACGAATTCCACACCGGTGCGCCGAGTGCCCCCGGATCCGGCGTGGACGACAATGCCTACACGAATGTGATGGCGGTGTGGACACTGCTGCGGGCGCGCGACGCGCTGGAACGGCTGACGCCCCGCGCACGGGCGGAACTGCTCGAATCGCTGCGGGTCTCACCGGTGGAACTGGCGCGGTGGGAGCATGTCGGGCGGCGGATGTACGTACCCTTCCACGACGAGGTCATCAGCCAGTTCGACGGTTACGAGCAACTGGCCGAACTCGATTGGGACGGCTACCGGCAACGCTACGGCGAGATCCAGCGGCTGGATCGCATCCTCGAAGCCGAGGGCGACGACGTCAACCGCTACCGGGCCGGCAAACAGGCCGATGTCCTGATGCTGTTCTATCTGTTCTCCGCCGACGAATTGCGGGACGTGTTCGGGCACCTCGGCTATGACCTTCCCGGGGAGATGATTCCGCGGACGATCGACTACTACCTGGCCCGCACGTCGCATGGTTCGACGCTGAGCGCGCTGGTCCACGCCTGGGTGCTGGCCCGCGCCAACAGAGCGCGGGCGATGGAATTCTTCGACCGGGTCCTGGACTCCGATATCGCCGATATCCAGGGCGGGACCACGCAGGAGGGAATCCACCTCGGCGCCATGGCCGGGACCATCGACCTGGTCCAGCGGTGCTTCACCGGAATGGAGATCCGGGCCGATCGCCTCATCTTCAACCCCTGCTGGCCCGACGAGCTGGGGGAGCTGCGGTTCGCGATCGTCTACCGCGGGCACCGGCTCGCGATCAGGGTCAGCGCCTCCGCTCTGGAGGTCGCCGCCGATCCGGGCGTGGCGGACCCGGTGGAGATCCATTGCAGCGGGTTCACCGAGCTGCTGCGGGCGGGGGCGATGATCCGAATTCCGGTGAGCCGCAAGGTATCCGATCCGGGTCCACTCACGACCGCAGCTGACTGACGCCCCATCGGGCGAGCCCGATCGCGACGGCCAGGTATTCGACCAACGCGAGATACACCAGCACCGCGCCGTACAGCCGAGCCCAGAGCGAGATGTAATCGGTGGCGGCGGGAACCGCGACCACCATCGCCGCGCCGAGGACCAAGGCCACGGTCGCCACGGCATGCGGTGTCGCGGGAGGGTTCATGCCAGCAAGTTTTGTCGCGGCTCGCGCGAATCAGCAGGGCCGATGTTCCCGACACCGGTGGGACCAACGGCGGGCCGAAGTCCCACCCGCCCAACCCGGCCGCCGCGCAGAGGTCTTTGGTCCTCGTACCGAGGACGATCGCCCGCAGAGGGCGGTCAGGTCCCATTTCTACCGTGAGAGTACGAGCCCCTCCCCGGGCGCCGACGATTTCACCTCACCCCGGAGGTCAGGATGACACACCAGGAACTCGACGATCCGCATCGGCTGGCCTCGGCGCCGGTCGTCGTCGGCGTGGACAATTCGGAAGGTTCGGCGCGGGCGGTGCACTGGGCCGCGAACTACGCGGCGCAGCGGCGGCGGCGACTGCACATCGTCCACGGCCTGGATCTGGTGGCGGTCAGCCGTGGCGCCGGTCCCTACGCGGTGGCGACGCCGTCGCTGGTCGATGCCGTCAAGGCCGCCGGTGCGGCGGCCATCGCCCGGGCCCGGGTGGCCGCGGGCGACTACGAGCCGGAACTGACGGTCTCGTCCGCGGTGTCGACCGATAGTCCCGCCCAGGTGCTGATCGATCTCAGCGAGTCCGCCTTCGCGGTGGTGATCGGGGCGACCGGGACGGCCGGCACGCTCTCGCATCTGGGATCCACCCTGTTCTCGGTGACCAGTCACGCCCGGGGCGTGGTGGTCGTGGTGCGGCCGGATCCCGACGCGGCCAATGCGGTTCGCGGCTCGGGTCCGGTCGTCGTCGGCGTGGACGGCAGCCGCGTGAGCGAGGCCGCGATCGCCGCGGCATTCGCCGAAGCCTCCGCGCGGGAGGTGGGATTGGTCGCCGTACACGTCTTCAGCGATTGGGACACCGGGCAATTCGCGGGCGCGGTGATCCCGGTCGTGACCGCGGAGCTGGCCGCCGTCGAGGAGGCCGTCCTGGCCGAGCGGCTGGCCGGCTGGCAGGAGAAGTATCCGGATGTCGAGGTGACCCGGGAGGTGTTCGCCTCCGGGCCCGCCGGGCGGCTGGGGGAGCTGTCGAAGACCGCGCAGCTGGTCGTGGTCGGCAACCGTGGTCGTGGCGGATTCATGGGAATGCTGCTCGGATCCACCACCCATTCCCTGGTGCAGCACGCGCACTGCCCGGTGATGGTCGTGCACGCCGATGACGAGGAGACGAAGCGATGACGCTGACCATGCCCGGCGCCGGAACCGGAATCCGGGACGACCTGATCGATCTGGACGCGTGGTGGCGGGCCGCCAACTATCTGGCCGTCGGGCAGATCTACCTCATGGACAACCCGCTGCTCACCGAGAAGTTGCGGCCCGAGCACATCAAGCAGCGACTGATCGGCCACTGGGGAACCGTGCCCGGGGTGACCCTGACCTACGCCCACCTCAATCGGGTCATCATGCGGACCGGGCAGCAGATGCTGTTCGTGCTGGGCCCCGGTCACGGTGCAGCGGCGCTCACCGCCGCGACCTGGCTCGAGGGCACCTATTCGCTGCGGCACCCGGAGGTCGGTCAGAACCTGGCCGGGATGCGAGAACTGTTCCGGCAGTTCTCCTTCCCGGGCGGAGTGCCCAGCCATGCCTCACCGCATCTGCCGGGTTCCATTCACGAGGGCGGCGAACTGGGCTATTCGCTCGCGCATGCCACCGGTGCGGCGCTGGACAATCCGAATCTGGTGGTGGCGTGCATGATCGGTGACGGCGAGGCCGAAACCGGGGCCCTGGCCACCAGCTGGCACGGGTCGCTGTTCCTGGACCGCGTCACCGACGGCACCGTGCTGCCGATCCTGCACCTCAATGGCTACAAGATCGCGAATCCGACCCTGCTGGCGCGCATGTCGCGCCGCGAGCTCGATGCCATGCTCAGCGCGCAGGGCTGGGAGCCGATGTATGTCGAAGGCGACAATCCGGCGGAGGTCCACGAACGGTATGCGACCGTGCTCGACGAGGCGATGGAGCGGATCCGGGAGATTCGCGAGTTCGCCGAGCACGGCCTGGGTCCGCGCGACCCCTGCCGTCCGATGATCGTGTTGTCGACTCCGAAGGGATGGACCGGACCGATGATGGTGGACGGCGTACGCGTCGAGGGCACCTTCCGGTCGCACCAGGTGCCGTTGCCGGGCGTGCGGGAGAATCCGGAACACCTTGCGCAACTGGAGGACTGGTTGCGGTCCTATCGACCCGAGGAGCTGTTCGACGACGAGGGCCGTCCGGTGGACCGGATCGCGCGCCTGCATCCCGAGCACCTGCAGATGAGCGCCAATCGCGCCGCGCACGGTCACGACAGCGTCGACCTGCAGCTACCGTGCCCGACCGACTACGCCCTCGAATTCCCGGCGCCCGGAACCGAATCTGCGGAGGCGACCCGGGTGCTGGGCGGGTACCTGCGCGACGCGCTGGTCCAGAATCCGCACAATCTGCTGTTCTTCTCGCCGGACGAGCACACCTCCAATCGCCTGGACGCCGTCCTCGAGGTCACCGGCCGGCGCTGGCGCAGCAGGCGGATCGCAGGCGATGATCGGCTGTCACCGGACGGCCGCGTCTTCGAGGTGCTGTCGGAGCATCTGTGCCAGGGCTGGTTGGAGGGCTATCTGCTGACCGGCAGGCACGGTGTGTTCTCCACCTACGAGGCCTTCGCGCACATCATCGACTCGATGGTGGTGCAGCACGCCAAATGGCTGCACATGGCGGCGGAATTCCCCTGGCGCGAGCCGATTCCCAGCCTGAACTACCTGATCACCTCGCACGTGTGGCGGCAGGATCACAACGGCGCGTCCCATCAGGATCCCGGCTTCATCGACCATGTGCTCAGCAAGCGGCCCGAGGTCAGCCGGGTGTACCTGCCGCCGGACGCCAACTGTCTGCTGCACGTCTTCGACCACTGCCTGCGCAGCCGCGGCCGGGTCAATGTCGTGGTCGCCGGGAAGCAGCCCGCGCTGCAATACCTCGATCACGAGGCGGCGCGGCTGCACTGCGACCAGGGTCTGGGCGTCTGGCACTGGGCGAGTTCGGATTCCGATCGGCCCGCCGATGTCGTGCTGGCCTGTGCCGGGGACGTCCCCACCCAGGAAGCCCTGGCCGCCGTGGCGCTGTTGCGAGAGCTGGTGCCGGACTTGGCGATCCGATTCGTGAATGTGGTGGACCTGGCTCGCCTGTTCCCGCCGGATCGCCATCCGCACGGCGTCTCGGACGAGGAATACCGCGCCGTCTTCACCGACGCCCCGGTGATCTTCGCCTTCCACGGCTACCCCTGGCTCATCCACCGCATCGCCTACCGACGCCCCGGCCACGATGTCATGCACGTCCACGGATTCACCGACAACGGCACCACCACAACACCTTTCAGTATGTGTTGCATGAACGGCATCGACCGCTTCACCCTGGCGGCCGCCGCCCTCGCCGAGGTGCCGCGCCTGACCGAGCAGCTGGCCCCGCTCACCGAAGAGCTCACGGCACGCCGTGAGGCCGCCGACGCCTACGCCCGCCGCTACGGCATCGACCCACCGGAGATCGCCGACTGGCGCTGGCCCGCTTAGCGCGGGACGACCGAGGCCACCCGCTGCACCATCGGCAAGGGATGTGCAGCGGGGCCTGCGGGAGGTGCGGCTCCGAGCGTCCTCCCGTGGCGCACTAGGGTACTGATCGGTTGCCCAGTCGGTTTTTCCCGCATTGAATGGTCGGTTGGTCTCATACTCCCCCCGGTGGGTTTTCTTGCCGTCTCGCCAAAATGCGCTGATCAGGTGTGTTAATTGAAGTAACACATATCACCCCCTAATCGGAGGCCGAGCTGGTGGATATTGGCGGCGCGCTCGATAGGGTTCCAATCATCCACTACAGCAGGAGTTTTCGATCCCGGGTCGTGGCACGCGGAGAGGATCGAGGAGACGTGAGCCGCTCACCCCCTTCGCGGCGGCTCACGGTCGTCCCGCGGGTTGCCTGCAACGATCCCGGTGACGACGTCAAGGTCGACGCCCGGGCGCGGTCGGTTTGCTACCTGCCCGGGCGTCGGCCCCGGCCTGCGCCGGGGGAACCCCTGAAGGTCAGCGGTTTTGCCGATCCGGAGGTGCCGGGGCAGCCCGGCCGGTGAGGGTGAGTATGTCCGCTACCGGGCGGCGAGGCGTAGGGGGCGGTATGTGCGCGTCGGCCGGTGGGGTGCCGATGCGCACTACCACCTGCGGAATGCCGGGGCTGGAGATCATTCCGGTGAGCAGGTCCCGCCCGGCGGGTAGCTCGGTGATGTTGGTCAGGGTGCAGGTGGCCAGCCCGGCCACCGTGCACCCCAGCAGTACCGCGGACAGCGCCTCGCCGACACGAACCCATTGCGGCACCGAGTCCCGCACGGCGCTGAGCACCACGAGCCGGGCGCGGTCGGCGAAGCGGTCGCGGTGGGCGGTGCGCGGACCCGGGGGAAAGACGCGGCCGACGCCGACCCGTGCGAACTCCGCCTCCGATGCCAGCGCCGTGCGCGGAATGCCTTCCTGCCCATCGGAATGTCCTGCCCACCAGTGCAGTTCGGTGTCGTAGAACATGTCGTGGCCGCGCAGTGTCGCAAATTCCCGGGAGAGGGCCGCGAGCTGCGGCCGGACGGATTCGTCGAGCACGTCGAGCCGCACATACTGTGCCGCTGCCAGCGCGCGCAGTCCGGGCAGGAGCTCGGCCCACCCGTGCGGCTCGTGCAGGGCCAGCCGATCGGTGCGGCGGTGTTCGACGGCACGGGCCAGGGCGCGGATGCTCGCCGGGGGATTGCTCCACGGCCGGAACTCGATGGCGGCCAGTCGATCCGGGTGGCGTTCATCGGGTACATGCAGGATGTCGGTGTGCCAGCCATGGTCGGCGAATACGGTTCTGACGTGGTGCAGCATCGCGCCACAGCTGATCACCAGCTGGCGGCCGAGCGGATCGGTCGAGGTCAGCTGCCGTTCGGCGCCGGCATACAGGAAGAGGCGTCTGCCATCGAAGCGCCAGCGCCACGGCTGAGTGTTGTGCAGAGACGGCGCGCGCGCCGCCACCTCGACCATCGCCGTGATCGTCGCCGGATCGGGCACCGGCCGGCCGCGTACACCTTCGTCGCCGCTCATACCGAAAGTCTGCGGTTTTCCAGCAGCTCGGACATACGGTCGTTGCTCCTGTGGCACAGGGTATTTGGTCCCTGTTGTGCGCCTACGCAGATGGCACCGTGATCGCCGAGGCCGGATACCTAGGGGAAATGGTCATCTCGAGTACGACCTGTCGACTCTGCTGAACCTGCCGGTGGCTGCGCGAGGCTCGGGAAGGCCCGCCGGATCGATGGCGGGCGCGAGCTGCGACAAGTGGATGAGGGACCTGATGATGACTACGGCACATGAGCCGGCGGAACCGGAAGTCGCGTCGGCTCGGCGTGGTGCTCACGGGGATCGTGAACCGGGCACCGGGCGGCGTGTCCTGATGCTGGTTCTGGCCACCACCGGATTCGCGGTGAACTTCTGGGCCTGGGCGCTGTTGAGTCCGCTGGGCCCGCGGTTCCAGGAATCGCTGGGGCTCACCGCCTTCGAGCAGGCGCTCGTGGTGGCGGTGCCGGTGGTGGTCGGGTCGCTCGGACGGATCCCGGTGGGGGCGTTGACCGACCGGCTCGGTGGGCGGGTCATGTTTCCGCTGGTCTCGGCGGCCACCATTGTGCCCGTGCTGTTCGTGGGCCTGGTCGGTCACGATTCACTGGCGGCGTTGCTGGCCGGCGGATTCTTCCTCGGCATCGGCGGCACCGCGTTCGCGGTGGGGGTGCCGTTCGTGAATGCCTGGTTCCCACCGGAGCGGCGCGGGCTGGCGATCGGAGTGTTCGGCGCGGGGATGGGCGGCACCGCGATCAGCGCGCTCACCACCGTGCGACTGGTGAAGGCGGGCTCGCTCGCCACACCGTTCCTGGTGACCGCGGCGGCGCTGGCGCTGTACGCCGTGGTGGCGGCGCTGGTGCTGCGCGACGCCCCGGATCGGGTTCGACCCGGAGAGTCGTTGCCGCGCAGGCTGTCCGCGGTCGGCCGGATGGCGGTGACCTGGCAGGCGGCGGTACTGTACGCGGTCGCCTTCGGCGGATACGTCGCGTTCTCGGTGTATCTGCCGGCTTATCTGAAGACGGCCTACGGCCTGTCACAGTCGGACGCCTCGATGCGCATGGCCGGATTCGTGCTGTTGGCCGTGCTCATGCGCCCGCTGGGCGGGTGGGCGTCCGATCACGCGGGGCCCGTGCGGGTGTTGTCCGCGGCGATGACAGTGGTCGGCGTGGCCGCTGCGGTTCAGGCGACGACGCCGGTCCTCGGGCCGGTCGCGACGATCGCGTTCCTCGCCATGGCCGCCGCGCTCGGCGCCGGCACGGGCGCGGTGTTCGCGCTGGTGGCGCAGCTGGTTCCGGGCCCACGGGTGGGCGCGGTGACCGGTGTGGTGGGCGCGGCCGGCGGGCTGGGCGGCTTCGTGCCGCCGTTGGTCATGGGCGCGGTGTACGGCCACTACGGTTCCTACGCGGCGGGTTTGGCGGCCCTGGCCGTCGTGGCCGCCGCGACCGGACTGTTCACCCTCACAACGGTTCGGCATCGCGTCCACCTCGCCCGTCCGGTGCGTGCGGCATGAGGCGGCGCACACAGCACGATGACGTGCCCGCGCCCGCCGAGTCGGGCAGCGGGACCCCCGGACTGGACGACGGCCTGACCGACGCGCTGGTACGGACGCGCCGATTCTTCACTCGCGCCGACATTTCCGACGACGGGCGCACCCTGTTCCAGATCGGCGGCCGCCGAGCCGACGAGTTCTACCGCGACCGATGGGCGCACGACAAAGTGGTGCGCTCCACCCACGGTGTCAACTGCACGGGGTCCTGCTCCTGGAAGGTGTACGTCAAGGACGGCATCATCACCTGGGAGACCCAGCAGACCGACTATCCGACCGCGGGACCCGATCGGCCCGATTACGAACCGCGCGGATGTCCGCGGGGTGCGGCCTTCTCCTGGTACACCTATTCGCCGACCCGGATCCGCTATCCCTACATCCGCGGTCTGCTGCTCGAGATGTATCGAGAAGCCAAGGCGCACACCGGAGATCCGGTGCTCGCCTGGGAGCGGATCGTGACCGACCCCGAGGCCGCGCGCCGCTACAAGTCCGCGCGTGGCAGGGGCGGCCTGGTGCGGGCCTCGTGGGAGGAGGCCACCGAACTGATCGCGGCCGCGCACGTGCACACCATCAAAACCTATGGCCCGGACCGGATCGCGGGCTTCTCACCGATTCCGGCGATGTCGATGGTGTCGCACGCCTCCGGGGCCAGATTCGTGTCGCTGCTGGGCGGGACGATGCTCTCGTTCTACGACTGGTACGCGGATCTGCCGGTGGCCTCGCCGCAGGTGTTCGGCGACCAGACCGACGTGCCCGAGTCCGGAGATTGGTGGGACGCGGGCTATCTCATCATGTGGGGCTCCAACGTACCGGTGACCCGTACACCGGACGCGCACTGGATGGCCGAGGCACGCTATCGCGGGCAGAAGGTGATCGCGGTCGCGCCGGACTATGCCGACAATGTGAAGTTCGCCGACGAATGGCTCGCCGTGCATCCCGGCACCGACGGCGCACTGGCCATGGCGATGGGCCACGTCATCCTGCGGGAGTTCTTCGTCGACAAGCGCACCGGCTACTTCGACGACTACGTCAAGCGCTACACCGACCTGCCCTTCCTGGTGCGGCTGGTGCCCGAGGGCGACGCCTACCGGCCCGGAAAGTCGCTGACCGCGGCCGATCTGGACGGCTTCGCCGCCGAGGAGAACGCCGCGTTCAAGACCGTCGTGCTCGGTGCGGACGGGCGCGTCGCGATCCCCAACGGGTCACTGGGCTTCCGCTACGGCGATCAGGGGGCGGGGAAGTGGAATCTCGACCTCGGCGACGTCGATCCCCTGCTGACGCTCGCCGGTGGCGAATCCGTCGAAGTCACGTTGCCCCGCTTCGACATTCCCGACGCCACGCTGCGGCGTGGCGTTCCCGTGCGCCGGATCGGGGGTCACCTCGTGACGACCGTGTACGATCTGCTGCTCGCGCAGTACGGCGTGCACCGGGCCGGCCTGCCGGGCCGATGGCCGACCGGCTACGGCGATCCGGCCGAACCCGGCACGCCCGCCTGGCAGGAACCGATCACCGGTGTCCCCGCCGCCGCGGCCGCCCGCATCGCCCGTGAATTCGCCGCCAACGCCGAGGAATCGCGGGGGAGGTCGATGATCCTGATGGGCGCGGGCACCAACCACTGGTTCCACTCGGACACCATCTACCGGGCCTTCCTCGCGCTGACCACCCTCACGGGCTGCCAGGGCGTGAACGGGGGCGGCTGGGCGCATTACGTGGGCCAGGAGAAGTGCCGTCCGGTGACCGGCTGGGCGCAACTGGCTTTCGCGCTGGATTGGGCGCGGCCGCCGCGGCAGATGATCCAGACCGCCTACTGGTACCTGCACACCGATCAGTTCCGTTACGACCGGTTCGGTGCGGAAACGCTGGCCGCGCCGGGCTCGGGCGGCGCACTGGCGGGGATGACGACCGCCGATGTGATCGCACAGGCGGCGCGGCTGGGATGGATGCCGTCCTATCCGACCTTCGATCGCAACCCCCTGGATCTGGCCGACGACGCGGACCGGGCCGGACAGCCGATCGGGGAATACGTAGTAGCCGAGCTGAAGTCGGGCCGGTTGCGCTTCGCCTGCGAGGATCCTGATGCGCCGCAGAACTTTCCGCGCGTGCTCAGCGTCTGGCGCGCCAATCTGCTCGGCTCCTCGGCCAAGGGTAACGAGTACTTCCTGAAGCATCTGCTGGGGGCCGATTCCGCGCTGCGCGCCGGCCAGGCCGAGCCCGGGACGCGTCCCCGGGATGTGGTGTGGCGCGAGGACGCACCGGTCGGAAAGCTGGATCTGCTGCTGAGCGTGGACTTCCGGATGACCAGTACCACGATGTTCTCGGACGTGGTGCTGCCCGCGGCGACCTGGTATGAGAAGCATGACCTCAACACCACCGACATGCACCCGTTCGTCCACTCGTTCAATCCCGCCATCGCGCCCCCGTGGCAGACCCGGACCGACTGGGCGGCGTTCCAGGCGATCGCGGCGGCCTTCGCCCCGCTGGCCCGCCGCCATCTCGGCGTCCGCCGCGACGTGGTGGCCACGCCGCTGCTGCACGACACTCCGGACGAGCTGGCGACTCCGCACGGTGTGGTACGCGATTGGAAAACCGGTGAGTGCGAACCGATTCCGGGTCTGACCATGCCTCGGCTGACCGTCGTGGAGCGTGACTACGGGGCCGTCGCGGCGAAGCTGTCCGCACTCGGGCCGCTGCTGGACACCCTCGGCGCGACCACGAAGGGCCTCACCTACCGGGTCGAGCGGGAAATCGACTACCTGGCCCACAAGAACGGCGTGGTCCGCGGGGGACCCGCGGACGGGCGGCCTGCCCTGCGCCGGGAGATCGATGCGTGCGAGGCGATCCTCGCGCTCTCGGGCACCACCAACGGCCATCTCGCCACCCAGGGATTCCGGACACTGGAGCAGCGCACCGGAACCCGGCTCGCCGACCTGGCCGCCGAACACGAGGGCAAGCAGATCACCTTCGCCGACACCCAGGCCGCGCCGGTCCCGGTGATCACCTCGCCGGAGTGGTCCGGAAGCGAGTCCGGCGGACGCCGGTACTCGCCGTTCACCATCAATGTCGAACGCCTCAAGCCCTGGCACACCCTCACGGGCCGCCAGCACTTCTACCTGGACCACGACTGGATGATCGAACTGGGCGAACAGCTTCCGGTGTTCCGGCCGCCGTTGAACATGACTGCGCTCTTCGGCGAGCCGAAGGTTGGGCAGAGCGGCGAGCCGAAGGTTGGGCAGAGCGGCGAGCCGAAGGTTGGGCAGAGCGGCGAGCCGAAGGTTGGGCAGAGCGGGGCGAGTGAGATCACTCTCCGCTATCTGACTCCGCATTCGAAGTGGTCGATCCATTCCGAATATCAGGACAACCTGTTCATGCTCAGCCTCTCCCGCGGCGGCCCGACCATCTGGATGTCGGACCGTGACGCCGCGAAAATCGGGGTAGCGGACAATGATTGGATCGAGGCGGTGAACCGCAACGGTGTCGTCGCGGCCCGGGCGGTGGTCTCGCACCGCATGCCCGAGGGCACCGTGTACATGCACCACGCCCAGGACCGGCTGATCGACGTGCCGCTCACCGAGACCACGGGCAAACGCGGCGGAATCCACAATTCGCTCACCCGGCTGCTGATCAAACCCAGCCACCTGATCGGCGGCTACGCCCAGTTGTCGTTCGCCTTCAACTATCTCGGCCCGACCGGAAATCAGCGCGACGAGGTCACCGTGATCCGTCGCCGCGGCCAGGAGGTGACCTACTGATGCGTGTCATGGCTCAGCTGGCGATGGTGATGAACCTCGACAAATGCATCGGTTGTCACACCTGCTCGGTGACCTGCAAACAGACCTGGACCAATAGGTCCGGCACCGAGTACGTCTGGTTCAACAATGTGGAAACCCGTCCCGGACAAGGATATCCGCGCGGCTACGAGGACCAGGATCGGTGGCGCGGCGGTTGGATGCTGAATCGCCGCGGCCGATTGCGCCTGCGTGGCGGCGGGCGTTGGCGCAAACTGGCCACCATCTTCAGCAACCCGACCCTGCCCGGCCTCGACGACTACTACGAACCCTGGACCTACGACTACGCCGAACTCACCACCGCGCCATTGCAACCGAACACCCCGGTCGCGCGGCCACGGTCGTTGATCAGCGGCCGACCCACCAAGATCACCTGGTCGGCCAACTGGGACGACGATCTCGGCGGCGCACCCGAACACGGCCGGGACGACCCGATACGCAAGGGCATCGAGGACAAGGTCCGCTTCGAGTTCGAGCAGACATTCATGTTCTATCTGCCGCGCATCTGCGAGCACTGCCTCAACCCCGCGTGCGCGGCCTCCTGTCCCTCCGGCGCGATCTACAAGCGTTCCGAGGACGGCATCGTGCTGGTCGACCAGGACCGCTGTCGCGGCTGGCGCATGTGTGTGTCCGGATGCCCCTACAAGAAGGTGTATTTCAACCACCGCACCGGCAAAGCGGAGAAATGCACGTTCTGTTTCCCACGTGTCGAGGTCGGGCTGCCGACGGTGTGCGCGGAGACCTGTGTCGGCCGGCTGCGCTACATCGGACTGGTCCTCTACGACGCCGACCGGGTGCTCGAGGCCGCTACCACTCCCGACGACACCGATCTCTACGACGCCCAGCGTGCGCTGCTGCTCGACCCGAACGATCCGGCCGTCGTCAGTGCGGCCGAAGGATCCGGAATTCCGGCCGACTGGATCGCGGCTGCCCAGCGGTCACCGATCTACGCCCTGATCAACACCTATCGGGTGGCACTGCCGCTGCATCCGGAATACCGCACCATGCCGATGGTCTGGTATATCCCGCCCCTGTCCCCGGTCTCCGACATCCTGCGCGATACCGGCCACGACGGCGAGGATCACCGCAACCTGTTCGCCGCCATCGAAGCCTTGCGCATACCGGTGGAATACCTCGCCCGATTGTTCTCCGCCGGCGATCCGGCGCCGGTGACGGCCGTACTGCGGCGGCTGGCCGCCATGCGGTCCTACATGCGGGACATCACCCTGGGCCGGGAGCCCCGCGAGGAGATCGCCGCGGCCGTGGGCATGAGTGGCGAGCAGATCCACGACATGTACCGGCTGCTGGCCATCGCGAAATACGAAGAGCGATATGTGATTCCGCCCGCGCACGCGGAACAGGCGCACAGCCTCGAGGAACTCGCCACCGATTGCAGCCTCGACTACGACGACGGCCCGGGCATGGGCGGCTCCGGACCGTTCGGCGAGAGCTCCGGGGCCGCGTCGCCGCTGGCGGTGGAGAACTTCCGGATGCTGCGCGCCCGGCAGACCGATGACACCATCGCCGCACCGGTGGACAAGGGAGCGCGGGTCAACCTGCTCAACTGGGACGGCAAGGGCCGGCCCGCGGGCCTGTTCGCGCCCCGCCGCACTCCGGCCGGCGCGTCGACCGAGGACACGACATCATGACCGAAACCTCCCGCACGACGGCCCGGCAGCTCCAATCCCTGCTCCTGAGCTACCCGGACGAGACACTGACCGGCCGGCTTCCCTTGGTGCGCGGAGGTATCGGGACCTTGCCCGCGAGCTGGCGGCCGTCGCTGGAGTCCTTCGCCGACCACGTGGCGGCGACACCGCCGTTGGATCTGGCCGCCGGGTATGTCGCCGCGTTCGACCACCACAAGCGGCTCAGTCCCTACCTGACCTACTTCACCCAAGGCGACACCCGCAATCGCGGCATGGCTCTGCTGCGCCTCAAGAACACCTATCGCGGCGCCGGATTGGTCCTCGACGAGGGCGAACTACCCGATCACCTGTCGGTCGTGCTCGAATTCGCCGCGACCTGCCCCGTCGCGGGGGAGCGCGTGCTCGGGGAGTTCCGCCCGGCGATCGAACTGTTGCGGGCAGGTCTGGCCGACGCCGGTTCCCCGTGGGCGAGCGTGCTCGACTCGATCACGGAAACCCTGCCTGCCCTGAATTCCCGTGAGCGACGACGAGTTGCCCGGCTCGCCGCCGCCGGACCGCCCCTCGAGTCCGTGGGACTCGCGCCTTTCGCCCCACCCGGCCACACCTGCGACGGAGAAGCCCGCCCATGACCGCCCCGCTCTGCGCGCCCGCCACCGATCCCGTGAGCACGCTCGACCTGCTGCTGTGGGTCGCGGCGCCGTACGCGGCTCTCGCGGTCTTCGTCGTCGGCCATGCCTGGCGCTACCGCTACGACAAGTTCGGCTGGACCACGCGATCCTCGGAACTCTACGAGCACCGTCTGCTCCGGCTGGGCAGCCCGCTGTTCCACTACGGCATTCTGCTCGTGGTTCTCGGGCACATCGGTGGCCTGCTCGTGCCCGAGTCCTGGACGGCCGCAATCGGAATCACCGAGTTCGCCTATCACAGCGTCGCGGTCGGGCTCGGTACCGTCGCGGGCGTCATGACCCTGGCGGGCGCGGCGATCCTCCTCTATCGCCGCCGTACCGTGCGACCGGTGTTCTCCGCCACCACCCGCAATGACAAGGCCATGTACGTGCTGCTGATCGGCACCGTCGCACTCGGGCTCGGCACCACCGTGCTCGGCAATCTCACCGGTCACCCGCACGATTACCGCCAAACGGTGTCGCCCTGGTTCCGGTCCCTGTTCTATCTCCACCCGGATCCGGCCCTGATGGCCGCCGCCCCGATCGGATTCCGGCTGCATGCCCTGTCGGCGCTGCTTCTGTTCGCGTTCTGGCCGTTCAGCCGGCTGGTGCACGTCTTCTCGGCCCCGCTCGGCTACCTGACCCGCCCCTATATCGTCTATCGCTCCCGTACCGACCGACTCGGTGCCCGCGTCCCGCGCCGGGGCTGGCAGCGATCATGATCACCAGCCGGAGAGGACCGATCCCATGACCACCGCCCGTGCCTTCATCACCGCCGCCGTCTTCCTCTGGCTGGGCATGGTGCTGGCCATCTCGTTCATCGAGGCGCCACTGAAGTTTCGCGCCCCGAATGTCACGCTCGCCATCGGACTCGGTATCGGCCGCCTGGTCTTCCGCGCCCTCAACGGCGTCGAATCCCTGCTCGCCATCCTCATCCTCGCCGCCGTCTGGGCCGATCCCCCCGGTGTCGCGACGACCGGCGTCCTCGCCGTCGCGATCGGCGCACTGGTCGTGCAACTGGTTTTCGTGCGTCCCCGGCTGACCCGGCGCAGTGATGCGGTGCTGGCGGGCCACGAGGGACCGCGATCACGCAGCCACTACGCCTATGTCGCCCTCGAAGCCCTGAAGGCGATCGCCCTCCTCAGCGCCGGCGTGCTCGTCCTGGACAGTGCGATGCGCTGACTTCGCGCGCTCCGGTGCTCTGCCGCCGAGGTCAATGTCGAGGCCGATCGGACCGCACTGGACGCCGTGGACCAGCTCCGCGCCGAATTGGCCTCTCGTGGAGTGGTTTTCGCGATGGCGAGGGTCAAGAAGGATCAACGGTCGGCGCTCGACGCTGCCGGGCTCACCGCCCGCATCGGCGCCGATCGGCTGTTTCCGGCGCTGGCCGACGGCGCTGGCCGACGGCGCTGGCGGCCTATCGGCACCAGACCGGCGACCTCGGACCGGCGGATCGGTGACTTTCGGCCGTCACCGAGCGGCCTCGGAAGCGGGATGCTGAACGGGCAGACCAGAAACTCCAGGGACGAGGTGTAAGGCCATGTCGCACAATTGCTCACTGCCGTGGCGGGTGTGGCGGATGCGGCCGTGGAACACGAATCCGCTCATGCGGGCATCCGACCGCTGGGAGTCGGTGCTGCGTGTGCTGGTGGTCGTCCTGCTGCTGCTGGCCGTGCCGGTGGCCGCCGCGGTCGGCACCGAGACGTACACCCGCAGCGCCGCTCACATCAGCGTCGCGAACGCTTCGAAGACCACGGTCCAGGCGACGGTTCTGACCGCGCCGAAGGAAGTCCAGCCGGCCGGTCCGGCGCAGCCGGCGAGTTTCGAGTCACAGGTGCAGTGGCAGCACGACGGGAACCTCGCGACCGGAACGATCGAGATCCGGCACGATACGAAGGTCGGTGACACGGTGCAGATCTGGGTCGGCCCCGACGGCCTGGTCACCGACCCGCCGCGGCAACCCGAGATGGCGATGTGGGACGGCGTCGGTACCGGTGTCGCGCTGCTCATGGGAGCCGGATTGGGAGTACTCGCGCTGCTCTGGTGCGTCACGCAGCTGCTGGAACGTCTGCACGCCGCACGCTGGGAGGCGGAGCTGCGCGGGCTCGGCCGTCCCATCGGCACGTAGTCACCACAGACCATCGGGAGGATAGCGATCATGAGCACGGATCCCAGTTCTGTTGCCGGGCAACCGATGTCGCGCATCATTGCCGCCGTCGACGGCTCCGCGACCTCGTACCAGGCGGCGGTGTGGGCCGCGGTGGCCGCGGATCTGCACGGCTGCGGACTGCACCTCGTCACCTCCATCTCGCTGCCCGTCGGCGAAATCCCCGGCGAGTTGCTCGGAGACACCGACCTGGCGCTGCTGGATCGGGACGGTCAGCGAATCGTCGACGAGGCCGGCCGCGTGGTGCGCGCCGCGGCGACGAGTGTGGGCGTGCCGATCACGACCGAGGTGATTCGCGAACCCATCATCGGCTATCTCCTCGATCGGTCCCGTCACGCTCGTGCGATCGCCATGGGCAGCCGTGGACTGGGCGCGATCCGGCGCGGACTACTCGGCTCGGTGGCCGACGCGGTCACCCGGCACGCGCACTGCCCGGTAGCGGTGATCCACGCGACCGCTGCGGCCGATCCGCTGTCGGCGGAGAAGCCGGTGCTGGTTGGTATCGACGGCTCACCCCACAGCGTGCCCACACTGGAATTCGCGTTCCAGGAGGCCTCGGTGCGCAAGGTCGGGGTGACCGCGCTACACGCCTGGACCGACGTTCTCGGGTCATACGTGCCGCTGATCGGCTGGGAGCCGCTGCGCGCGCAGGAGAACGAACTGCTCTCCGAGCGGCTCGCCGGGTTCGGCGAACGCTATCCCGACGTGCCGGTCCGTCGCATGCTGGTGACGGAACGCCCGGGTCAGGCTCTGCTCCAGGAATCCGAGCACGCGCAATTGGTCGTGATCGGCAGCCGCGGCCGCGGCGGCTTCACGGGCATGCTGCTCGGTTCCACCAGTTCCACCGTGTTGCACAACGTCGAGACCCCGACGGTCGTCGTGCGCGCGTAATCGAAGATCAGGTGTCGGTCATGACCGAATTACAGCCGCTGGACGTGGGATTCATCGAACTGGAGGACTCCGACCGGCATATCAGCCTCGGTATCGCCGCAGTCGCGATCCTGGCCGGTGCGCCTCCCGATCGTGCGGAGTTCACGGCGATGCTGGCCGCGCGGGCTTCGGCCAACGACCGCCTGCGGCAACGTGTCCGGCGTGCGCCACTGGATCTGGCCGTACCGGTATGGGAGGACGACCCGAATTTCGATCTCGCCCACCATATCCGGTGGAGCGCGCTGCCCGCGCCTGCCGACGAGCCCGCCTTACGCGAATTCGTCGCCGGCGAGCTGGTGGAGCGCCTGGACCGCGATCATCCGATGTGGGAGTGCGTCGTCATCGACCACATCGCGGGCGGGCGCTGGGCCGTGATCGTGAAGGCGCACCACAGTCTGGTCGATGGTGTCTCCGGCGTGAACCTGTTCGAAAGCTTCTGTGATGAAACGGAAGTGGAGAGCCGGGAGGAGGGGGCGCCGGACACCGATGCCGCCGGAGGCGGGAATTGGTTCGACTGGGCGGTCACCGGGCTCCGATTGCCCGTGGAGGTGCCACGCTATGCGTTGGGCCTGGTCCGCAGCTTGGTTCCGGTGGCGGCCGCTCTCGTCTCCACGCCCGCGGCCTCCTCGCTCAACGGTCCGATCGGCAGGCAACGGCGCTATGCGATCGCGCGAGCCTCGCTCAGCGAGATCCGGGAGATCGGCCACGGCTTCGACGCGACGGTCAACGACGTCGTGCTGGCCGCGGTGACATCGGCGTATCGGGCTGTCCTGCTCGGGCGCGGGGAAGAACCCACCGGGAACAGCGTGCGGATCCTCGTGCCGGTGTCGATGCGCGCTGCCGATGCGAAAACGTTTCTCGACAACCGTGTCTCGGCGGTTCTGTCCCTGCTGCCCCTGCATCTGGACGACCCGGTCGAACGGCTCACCACCATCCACCGGCGGATGCTGCGACACAAGTCCGGCGGGGCGGCGCAAGCCGAGAAGTCGCTGCTCGCCCTCGCCGGCCGGCTCCCGTTCGCTCCGGTCGCCTGGGGCATGCGGCTGTGGTCGCATCTCCCGCAGCGCGGCGTGACGACCATAGCGACCAACGTCCCGGGCCCGCGCCGCACCCTCACCATGCTGGGTCGCGAGGTCCTGGAGCTGATACCGGCCATTCCCATCGCCATGCGTCTGCGCACC
The DNA here is from genome assembly GCF_044766925.1 of Nocardia sp. NPDC101769. Taxonomy (NCBI): domain Bacteria; kingdom Bacillati; phylum Actinomycetota; class Actinomycetes; order Mycobacteriales; family Nocardiaceae; genus Nocardia; species Nocardia sp. NPDC101769. The sequence continues at coordinate 106,271 of NZ_JBIWMX010000008.1, forward strand.
GGCATCGCGATCCTGAGCTACGGCGATCAGCTCACCTTCGGCATCACCGGCGACTACGACTCCACGCCGGACCTCGAGGTGCTCGCCGACGGAATCCACAGCGCCATAGCCGAACTGCTCACCGCGGTGCGAGCCCGGCAGCAGCGCCCGGCCGAGTAGGTCTGCGGTGCTCGGGGCCACGGTCGGGCAGCCAGAGATCACGCCACCTGCGGGACCAAGGTCCTGCCCACGGTGTCGCCGACGGTGGACCGGCAGCGGCGAAAGACCGTCGGGCGTGGGACTTCGGCTTCTGTCCGGGGTGCCCGGTCGCGGCGGACGATCGGATCGGCGGGCGGATCGACGCGCTCGCGGACGGAGGACACAATGGTTACCGAGTACGGGCGCCACGGCATCGGGGCGGCGGCCGTGCGGCTGCCGAACGGACTGCGACATGCGCTGGGGGCGGACAGGACACGGCCTTCCGGCGCGGTGATCGAGCCGACGGCGCCCGTGTCGGCGGTGCCCGCGGCGCGCGAAGTGCGCGCACGGTGGTTCGCCACGGTGACCGCCGGAGAATTCCTCGGGTTCCTCGTGCCGGCACTCGCGGGTGCGCTCATCGCACACGCGAGTGGGGCGACTGTTGCCGCCGTCATGCTGACGGCGGGGGCCGTCGAAGGCGCCGTCCTCGGGTACTTCCAGGCCCGGGTATTGCGAACACTGTTGTCCTGTCTACGAATTCGCGAATGGATAGCGGTCACCTCGGCCGGGGCGGTGGCGGCGTGGTCGATCGGTGTGCTGCCCATGCTCTACGGCGAGCGATTCGGCGCGTGGCCCACATGGGCACAGGCTCCGGTGGCCGTGGCGGGCTCGCTGATCGTGGTGTCCTCGATCGGCGTCGCGCAGTGGACGGTGTTGCGCCGCTTCAGTGATCGGTCCGCACTGTGGATCCTGGCCAACGCGGTGGCATGGATCGGTGGGCTCATCGCCTTCACGGTGGTGGCGCCGCCGTTGTGGCAGCCGGGTCAGCCGCCGATTCTCACCGCCGCCATCGGAGCGCTGGGCGGTGCGGCCATGGCCGCCGCCATGGCGTGGGTGACCGGCGCCTTCCTGACCCGGGTACTGGCCGACGGGCATCGCAGGGCGCCGCGCACGGAGCGCCGATCCTGAAGTCCGGCACCGGATTCCCTCTCGAGACCGTGCTCGACCCTTTGTTCCGAACAGGAGACCGACATGAACCCCGAACCCTCCACCGTCCGCTCCGTCCGACTGCGCGGCGACCTGGACGAACCGCTCTCCCGCTGGCTGTGGCTGGTGAAATGGATCCTCGCGATACCCCACTACATCGTGCTGTTGTTCCTGTGGATCGCCTTCTGGGCGGTCACGGTGGTGGCGTGGTTCGCGATCCTGTTCACCGGGCGCTACCCGCGCTCCCTGTTCGACTTCAGCGTGGGTGTGATGCGCTGGTCCTGGCGGGTGCAGTTCTACACCTACGCGGCACTGGGCACCGACAGGTATCCGCCGTTCACCCTGCGGCAGACCGACTACCCGGCAGATCTGGAGATCGATTACCCCGAACAGCTCTCGCGCGGGCTCGCTCTCGTGAAATGGTGGCTGCTCGCCATCCCGCACTACTTGATTCTGGCCGCCCTGTTCAGCGGCGGCGTGGTACTCGGTAGTGGCTCGGGCAACGGCAACAACACGATTCCGCTGATCGGCGTGCTGGTGCTGATCGCCGCGGTCGCCCTGCTGTTCACCGGCCGCTATCCGCGCGGGCTGTTCGGTTTCGTCCTCGGCGTGAACCGGTGGTTCTACCGCGTCCTGGCGTATTCGGCGCTGCTGACCGACGACTATCCACCCTTCCGGCTCGACCAGGGACCGCGGGAACCGATCGAGGATGTCGTGCCGTGACAACGAGATTCCCTCGGGTGCCGGACCGCTGGGCAATCATTGCCGTGCTGCTCGCGGTCGCGGTGGTGCTGGCCGCCGCGGCGCTGGTGGCGATCCTCTTCGATCGCAATGACCAGTCCGCGCCGCCACCACCGCCCACCGCTAGCTCATCGGCCCCGGCCGGGCCGAGTGCGACCACGGCAACGGCGCTCCTCGCCACCTCATCGGCCGGCGCCGACTTTCGCTACTGACACCTCTGGATCTTCCACAGCCTCGCCGAAGCCGCGTCCTGGCAGCAGGACGCCGGCCCGAGCGGTGCCGCTCAACCGCACAGCACGACGGGGCAGGGGGAGTGATGCAACAGATCCCGGTTCGTGGAGCCGAACAATGCGGCGGTCGCTGACCCTGATCGCGGTGACGTTAGACCATCCGCTCGCGGGATCAGCCGGGCGACAGCCCGGCCACCCGCCACCAGGCTCCCGCGTCGCCACGGACGTCTCGAGCGGGGACGGCCGCGAACATTGTTGTTCGCTAACGCTCGGGGCGGTTGCGTAGATGTATCAGTTGTTGCGGCTGTGTCGCCGATCGGTTTGCGGCAAAACGGAATACGGCGAGGATGAGGGAGTGGGCGGATCATGGAGCGAAATATCGTGGGTACGGTGGTATTGGCCGGCGTGCTGGTGGCGGTGACCGCTGGGTGCACCGCGAACGGAAGTGGGTCACTGGCGGTTTCGCCCGGTCCGGCCACCGCCTCGAGCTCGGTTCCGGCCGAGGGTCCGACGGGTTCGGGCGGGGGGCAGCCATCCGGCGGAGATAGCGGCACAACCTCGACGGTGGCCGCCGCACCGCAGGACGCATGGTCGGCGGCAGACCTGACCAAGGCGTTGGATGCAATCGATGCAAAGATCGGTGCGCCGCCTGCCGACTGCATGAATGTGACGGCCCAACTCGCGGCCGTTAACCACGACCAGGAACGATCGGTCGTCGTGGGGATGCTCACCCCCGGCAAGGACAAGAGCATGACCACCTACACCTATGACCCGCAGTCGCAGGCGGTCTCGGTGGCCGAGGCGTTCGTGGCGCTCACGCCCGAGCAGGCGGCGCAGCGGATCTTCAAGTGTGACACGGTCTCGCCGCAGGTGTTGGTGAGGGTGCAGGGCGCTGTGCTCGGCGATGCGGGCACGCCCGGCGGCTCCCTCATGGGGGTCGGCGCCGTCAAGAATCTGAAGGACACCACACCCGTCATCGAGGCCGTCGTGATGGTCGACAAGGGCAAGGGTCTCTCGAAGACCGTGCGTTACGACCTCACCGGAAAGCTCGTCAGCTGACCGCGGTCGATTCTGTCGGACCTACTCCGCGGTGATCACGACCTTGAGCGCGCCGGTCTCGCCGGCGCGCGCGAAGGCGTCGTATGCGGAGGGGAATTCGTCCATCGTGAAGCGGTGGGTGATCATCGCGGCGGGGTCGAGGCGGCCGCTGGCCACCAGGTCGATGAGCCGGGGTGTGGAGTAGGTGTCGACCAGGCCGGTGGTGATGGTCAGGTCCCGGATCCAGATCTTCTCGAGGTGCAGGGTGGCGGGCTTGCCGTGCACGCCGATATTGGCGACGTGACCGCCCGGGCGGACGAGATCGACTGCGGTCTCGAAGGTTTCGGGGACTCCTACCGCCTCGATGGTGACGTCCGCGCCGAGGCCGCCGGTCAGCCGCGCGATCACGTCGGAGGGATTGTCGCGACGGCTGTTGACGATCACATCCGCGCCCATTTTCGCGGCGGCGTCGAGTCGGCTGTCGGCCAGGTCGATGGCCACGATGTGGCCGGGGCTGTAGAGCCGCGAGGTGAGGATCGCGGCCAGCCCGATCGGACCCGCGCCGATGATCGCCACCGTATCGCCCGGCCGCACAGCGCCGTTGAGGACGCCGACCTCGTAGCTGGTGGGGAGAATGTCGGCGAGCATGAGCATCTGCTCGTCGGAAATGCCGTGGGGGATAGGATAGGTCGAGGTATCGGCGAAGGGGACGCGCACCGATTCCGCCTGCGTGCCGTCGATGAGATGGCCCAGGACCCAGCCACCGCCGCCGAGGCACTGCCCGTAACGGCTCTCACGGCAGAATCGGCATGCGCCGCAAGCGCTGATGCAGGAGACCAGAACCCGCTCGCCGACCTTGCGGGTGCGCACTCCGGCGCCCACCTCGACGATGGTGCCCACGGCTTCGTGACCGAGAATCCGGCCGGGCGCGAACTCGGGTACGTCACCCCCGAGAATGTGCAGATCGGTGCCGCAGATCGTCACCGCCTCGACGCGGATGATCGCATCGGTCGGTTGCGTGATGATCGGGTCGGGAACCTCATCCCAGGATTTCTGTCCGGGTCCATGAAAAACCATTGCTCGCATGGGAATACCTCCTGTGGGCGGACATCTCGACCGTATTCCCGTTCAACAGCCCGAGACTGGTGCCATAGGTCCCGAATCCCAGGGTCGAAGGCAGCGTTGCGGGTGGCGGGTCGGACTAACGGTCCGGTGTCGCGGCGGTGCGTGATCGGCGACCGTGCGAATCGGTCGCGGCATCGAGGGAATCGGCGAAATCCATGAGCTGGTGGACCTGTTCGCCGTGCCGGGCCAGGAAGTCCTCGCGGGCGCGGCCGCGGCGGAAGGTGAGGAAGGAGCGGCCGGTCTCGAGCTGCCAGGTGTACCAGAACAGGTAGGGGATGGTGAGGACGAAATTGACTACGCCCCAGACGATCCAGACATCATTGTTGAACCACCCGTCCGACGGCATCACCTTCGGGAAGATGTTGTAGATCGCGATCACCAGCATGAGCACGGGCAACGTGTAGATGCGCGCCATGATGTAGAGCTCGGGGCGGCGCTTGACCAGCGGATAGATCTCCGCGACCGCGAGAATGCAGATGCTGGCGGCGAAATGCTCTTCCTGCGGGGGATATCCACCGAAGGTGAAGCACAGATTCCAGGTGGTGTAGAGGAAGTTCCACGCCATGGTCGTGTAGGCGACGAGCTCGGCGTTGCGGCCGGGCAGCACTTCCCAGAAGCGCGGGCAGTAGGGGATCGTGAGGCACAGTCCGAGCCCGACCGCGGCGTTCCAGTAGTTGCCGATCTGGGCGTCGCGCAGGGTGGCCTCGGCGATATTGAGGAACAGGATCGCGTACGGGAACCACAGGAATCGCGGATTGCGCAGGATCTCCCACACCCGCCCGGGGCGTTGCTCGGCCACGGAGATCCGCATCGCGCCGACCAGGGTGAGCGGGATCAGCACCGACAGGATCTTGGCCCACGAGAACCAGTTGATCAGGCCGATATCTCGGCCCGGTCCCCAGATCCACAGCGGGAAGGTCAGCAGCGACAGTCCCCACACCCACATCGCGGGCCGTGGACGGGTGCGCATGTAATCGACGATGAGCCACAGGATTCCGCAGAACACCAGCATCGAAACCGCCGTCACCCAGGTGAACGGGGCCGGGTTCCCGGACACCGCCTGCGATGCCGCGCTGATCATGGTGGATACCGCCTTTCGCTGACTTCGGGAGAGAGTGATCGGGCAACTGACGAGCAGGCTGATTCCGCCCATCAGGAGCCGACCGCGTGGGCAGCCGCGGACGGCGCGTCGTGCGGCCGGGGAGCGGCGTCACGGCCGGGTGCGCCGCCTGCGTCAGCCCTGTTCGATCGTGAGGATGTCGGTCAACGGGCGCCGGGGAGTCGGCGGCAGGGGCGGTTCGTCGGCCGGCACGGTGCCGATCCGCACGACGATCTGTGGTGTGCCGGGATGCCGCAGCAGATTGGTGAGAATATTTCGGGCCGTGGGCAATTCGGTGATGTGGGTGAGCGCGCAGGTCGCCAGTCCGGCCACCGTGCATTCGAGCAGGACCGCCGAGAGGGCCTCGCCCGTCGCCAGCCACTCGGGTAAGGAATCGGCTTCCGAGCTGAGCATCACCACCCCGGCGTGGTCGTCGGTCTCCGCGCGCCGCATGGAGTGCGCCGCGGACGGGAAGACCCGGCCCACCCGGACCCGGGCGAATTCCGCGTCCGAGACCAGCGCCGCGGTCGGAACGCCCTCGGGAGCCCCGGAATGCCCTGCCCACCAGCCGATCTCGGCCTGGTACATCATGTCGTGGCGGCGCAGCGCCGCAGTCTGCTGGGACACCGCGGCCAGCCTGGCCTGGACCGCGTCGTCGAGCGTGTCCAGCTCCAGATAGTGCGGCGAGACCAGCATGCGCAGCCTCCGCTGGAGGTCTTCCCAGTTCTCGGGCGCGCCCAGCGGCAGCCGGTCGGTGCGGCGGTGCTCGATGGCGCCCGCGCGGGCCACCAGACCCGGTGGGGGTTCGGGCCAGGGCCGGAAGCTGATCTCGGCCAGGCGGCCGGGATCCAGCGGGTCCGGGACCCGGGTGGTGTCGGTGTGCCAGCCCTGCGCGCCGAACGCGGTGCGGACGTGGTGCAGCATGGCGCCGCAGCTGATCACCTGCTGGCGGCCGTGCGGGTCCGCGGCGGTGAGCAGCCGGTCGGGATCGGTGTGCAGGTGCAGCCGCGCGCCGTCGAAGCGCCAATGCCAGGGCTGGGTGTTGTGCACCGAGGGCGCGCGCGAAGCCAGCAGCATCGCGGCCGTCAGCGTGCGGTGATCGGGTACGGCGAGCGGGGTGGCGTTCATTGCGGTCATACTTCGAGTGTTCGCGTCGGCCAGTTCGGAACATACGGGCTTTCCGCCTGCTGACCAGGGACGTTGGTCACCAGGGTGAGCGCCGGCACGGTGCGTTCGGCACGCTCCTTGATGCCCTGCAGCATCTTGGCCTCCATGATGAGGCTGCCGGGCTCCATGATCAGCATGTAGAAAAGCCGTTGCAGCAGACCGGCATCCGGGAGCGCGATGCGGTTGCGGCTGATCAATCGGGTGCCCTCGACGGTCGGGTAGAGGCCGAACGCCCACACCCAATGATGGTCGGTCGAGGCCAGCACGAGGGCGCGCGGACGGTCCAGCACCGCCACCCGCATCGCGGGACCGGACTTGCCCATCGGCAGCACATCGTCCACGGCGAGTTGCTGATACTGCGGCAGGATCTGGTCGGCGCTGTGCATGTCCAGCCCGAGCAGGTGCTCGATCCAGTCATAGGTGTAGGCGCCGGCCCGGCCGGGTCCCATCTGAACCAGCCACGGCCAGATCTGCTCCGGCGTGGCGGCGACGGTGATCGCGCGCGTGGTGACCGTGCCGGCCTCTGCCAGCAGGTCGTCACCGGGCATCGTCCGCCCGACCTCCTCGGCGGTCGAGCCCCAGGTCACGCACTTGGTGCGCGCGAAGAGCCGGTATCCGGCCGCCAGCCCGGTGAGGGCCGAGGCCACGCCGATCACGGTCGCCAAGGGTGCCTTCATGGGTTCTTCCTCTCGGTAGGACGTCGATGTCGATCCTCGGCCGTGCGGCCGGATTTCCGCAGGGACCGATGGCCCGACATCCGCCCTCGGAACCGGTGACTTTCGGCCGTCTCGCCGCGGCTCGCCCGCGCGGGATGCTGTGAACGAACAGCGGATTCGCACGGATCGGAGGACAGGCCATGACGGAGTTCGCGGACATGAGCGCGATCGTCACCGGCGGTGCGCGGGGAATCGGCGCGGCGGTGGTCGCGGAGCTGGTGAAGGCGGGCTTCGGCGTCGTCATTGCCGACCTGCGCACCGACGCCGGGACGAAGCTCGCCGAAATCCATGGGCCGCAAGCACGATTCCATCATCTCGACGTCACCGACGAGGATGAGTGGCAGCAGGTGCTGGAGAAGACCGAGCGACAATTCGGCCCGCTGGGCGCACTGGTGAACACCGCCGAGATCCTCGACTTCGGGACCGTCGAGTCCGAGTCGCCCGCCCTGTTCCGGCACGTGCTGGACGTCAACCTCTACGGGCCCTGGCTCGGCATGCGGCTGGCCGCGCCGCGCCTGCGTGCCGCGGGCGGCGGCACGATCGTCAATATCTCCTCGACCGCGGGCCTGATGGGCTACGCGGGCATCAGCGGATATGTCGCCAGTAAGTGGGGACTGCGTGGATTGACCAAAGCCGCGGCGCTGGAACTGGGTTCGTCCGGCATTCGCGTGTGCTCGGTGCACCCCGGGCCGATTCATACGGCGATGACCACCGGCCTGGCCGAGTCGATCGCCGCCACCCAGCCGCTGTCGCGATTCGGCGAACCCGAGGAGGTCGCGGCCATGGTGCGGTTCCTCGTCACCGAGGCGACCTTCTCGACCGGGTCGGAATTCGTGGTCGACGGCGGCGCGACCACCGGTCAGGCCGGGCTGGTCGAAACGTCTGGCGCAGACCAGCGGTAATGGCGACACGAAAGAACTGGAGGCATCGCCATGATGTATTGGTACGGCCATGACATGAGTGGCTGGGGCTACGCCGGGATGGGCGTGGGCATGCTGGTCTTCTGGGCCCTGCTCATCGTCGGGATCGCGCTCGCGGTGCGGTTCGCGGTATCCGACCCGGGCCGCTCGGGCCGCTATGAATCCCCGTCCCCGCAGGAACTGCTGGCCCAGCGTTTCGCGCGCGGTGAGATCGACGAGACCGAATACGCCAATCGCCTTGCCGCACTGCGGGCCTCGGGCGCGCGGCAGTAGAACGACGGGAGTGTGAGCATGTCCGAGATTTCCGAAACCACTGGCGGGCAATTGAATCCGCCGGTCGTCGTGGCAACCGACGGATCGGCCGTCTCATACCTGGCCGTGGCCTGGGCGGCCGTGGATGCGGGATTGCACGGCTCGCCGCTCGAGATCGTCACCTCGGTGGCGGTCCCCGGCGGATGGGGACCCGGTGCGATGCTGACCGATACCGACACCGACTGGCTCCGGCTCGACGGCGAACGGGTGGTCACCGAAGCGACTCGCGTGGCGCGCACCGCGGCCGTCGGCGACGGCCTCTCCATTCACACCGATGTCACCTTCGACACGGCGATTCCGTGTCTGATCGAACGGTCGAGGCACGCTCGCCTGCTCGTCGTGGGCAGCCGCGGGCGTGGCGCGCTCCGGCGCGGCCTGCTCGGATCGGTCAGTACCGCGGTGACCCGGCATGCCCACTGCCCCATCGCGATCGTGCATTCGACAGCGGCGATCGACCCGGTCTCCGCGGAGAAGCCGGTGCTCGTCGGCGTCGATGGCACACCCAACAGCGTGCCCGCGCTGAGGCTGGCTTTCGAGGAGGCATCCCGCCGCAAGGTCGGGCTCGATGCGCTGCACGCCTGGAGCGACACCAACCAGGCCGGGCTGCCACTGTCGGGATGGGACGCCGTCCGCGAACGCGAAACCGAATTGCTCGCCGAACGGCTGGCCGGATTCGGGGAGCGCTATCCGGACGTCCACGTCCGCCGGATTCTGGTCCGCGACCGCCCGGTCCAGTCCCTGCTGGATGCGGCGGAGAACGCCCAGCTGTTGGTGGTCGGCAGTCACGGCCGCGGCGGTTTCGCCGGTATGCTGCTCGGCTCGACCAGCAACACGCTGCTGCACAGCGTGGAATGCCCGATGATCGTCGTGCCGACCCGCTGACCGGGCCGACCGACATGGTCTCGGCGCAGTGCCAACTGCAGTCGCCGCCCCCGGCAAGGGGGGGTGCATGCTCGCCATTGATTGCACGTTTTCTAAACTAATAACCTAGTTTATTGGTGAAGGAGAACGTTGCCATGGGCGATCAGACCACGGCGGAGCGGTCGGCGGCAGTGTGGGAGCAGTCGGCAGCGTTGAAATCGGCTCTGGTGCAAGAACTGTGAGCGTGCGGGCACTGTTGCCGGTCTGGTCGGACTGGCGTGCGGGCGTGCGTGCTCCGGGGGCGGATCTGCTGTCCGGGCTGATCGTCGCCCTGGTCGCGCTGCCGTTGGCGCTGGGCTTCGGGATCTCCTCGGGCCTCGGCGCGGCCGCCGGGCTCGCGACCGCGGTGATCGCGGGCGCGGTTGCGGCGGTCTTCGGCGGATCGCGGTTCCAGGTGTCGGGGCCCACGGGGGCGATGACCGTGGTGCTGGTGCCGATCTTCCATCAGCACGGTGCGAGCGGGGTGCTGGCCGTGGGGCTGCTGGCCGGGCTCGTGCTGGTGGTGCTCGCGGTCGCCGGGGTCGGGCGTGCGGTGCGCTACATGCCCGCCCCGGTGATCGAGGGCTTCACCGCCGGAATCGCGGTGGTCATTGCGCTGCAACAGGTCCCGGCCGCGCTCGGTATCGCGCACGTGCACGGGGACAAGGTGTGGCAGGCCGCCGCTGACGCCGTGCGCCAGTACCTGGGGCATCTCGACCCGCTGCCGATCGCCACCGCCCTGCTGGTGGCGGCACTCATGCTGGTCGGTGGCCGTTATCTGCCCCGCTGGCCGTTCGCGCTGCTGGCGGTGGCGCTGGCGACAGCGGCGGTGGCGGTGTTCGATCTGCCATTGGCCCGGATCGGCGCCATCCCGTCCGGTCTGCAGGCTCCCGCCCTCGGCTTCCTCCATGCCGACCAGCTGGGTTCGCTGCTGGCGCCGGCGTTGGCGGTGGCCGCGCTGGCGGCATTGGAGTCGCTGCTGTCGGCCACGGCCGCCGACGCGATGGCCGTGGGTACCCGCCACAACTCCGACCGCGAGCTGTTCGGCCAGGGCCTGGCCAATATCGCCGCACCGCTGTTCGGAGGTGTCCCGGCCACCGGCGCGATCGCACGCACCGCGGTGAACGTCCGCTCGGGCGGTCGCACCCGGCTGGCCGCGCTCACCCACGCGATCGTGCTCGCGGCCATCGTCTTCCTGGCCGCTCCGCTGGTCGGGCAGATTCCCCTCGCCGCGCTGGCGGGGGTGCTGCTGGCGACCACGGTGCGGATGGTCGAGACGGCGTCGCTGGCGGCGATCGCCCGCGCTTCGAAGGGGGACGCGGCGATCATGGGCGTCACGTTCCTGGTCACCGTCGCCGCCGACCTGGTGACCGCGGTGGCGGTGGGCGTGGGGATCGCGGTGGTGCTCGCCTTGCGCGCGGTCGCGAAAGAGGCACGCCTGCAGCAGATTCCGCTGGACGAGGGAGATCATCTGGTCGAGGAGCACGAGCTGCTCGACGAGCACATCGTCGCCTACCGGCTCGACGGGCCGCTGTTCTTCGCGGGCGCGCACCGATTCCTGCTGGAGCTGGCCGAGGTATCGGATGTGCACGTGGTGATCCTGCGCATGTCGCACGTCACCGCGCTGGACACCACCGGTGCGCTGGTTCTCAAGGACGCGATCGGCAAACTCGAACACCGCCACATCATCGTGCTCATGTCCGGGCTTCGCCCCGATCACCAGCGCCGTCTCACCGCGATCGGGGCCTTGCCCGCGGGCGGCGCCGACCACCTGTTCACCCACACGCCCGATGCCATCACCTGTGCGCGGCAGCTGGCGCCCGCGGTGGCCGGGGACGGTCATCGAGCGGGCGCCTGACATCCTTTGCCCGCGTTGTTCAGTGCGTGTTGGTCGAGGGGTGGGTCGGGAGCCCCAAGGCGGAGCGGTTGCAGGCCAGGGCGAGGTCGGTAGCGGTCACGAGGCCGGTGAGGCGGCCGGTGGGGTCGGTGACGGCGACGGCATCGAGGTTGGGGCGCAGGACGATTCGGGAGATGACATCGGCGAGCAGATCGTCGGCGCGAGCGATCGCGGCCGGGGGGAGTGGGCGGGCGATGTCTGCGACCCGGAGGCCGGGGTGCGGACGTGTGCGGGTACGCAGGAGATCGGCCCAGGCCAGTACGGCGCACGGGTGGCCGTTCTGGTCGACGACCGGGAAGACGTGGTGGTGGGTGTAGACGAGGTCGGATCGGAGGAGCTGGTCGAGGGTCCATGCGGCGTCGGCCATCCGCGGTGCGGGGGTCATGATGTCGCCGATGGTGATGGCGCCCAGACGATGTCGCAGGCCCGCCAGGGTCAGCTCGCTGTTGGCGGCGCTGTAGAGGAACAAGCCGAGCAGTATCAGCCACAGGCCGCCGAAGTCGCGGAACGCGATGATCTCGGCGCTGCCGATGCCGCCCAGGGTCATGCCCAGGACCTGGCCGGTGCGGGCGGCCGCGGTCTCGGCGCGCAGGCGGTCGCCGCTGCGCCACCAGATCACCGCCCGGACGACGCGCCCACCGTCGAGGGGCGCGCCCGGCAGCATATTGAACACGGCGAGAACCACATTCACGGTGCCGAGCCAGACGAGGGTTTCGGTGACCGGGCCGCCGGGGGAGAAGACCGACGACACGGCTGCCGCGCCGTAGATCATCACGCCGAGAATCAGGCTGGTGGCGGGGCCGACCAGCGCGACCCGCAGGTCGGTCCGGGCATCCTTGGGCTCGTCGGTCAGCTCGGACGCCCCGCCGAGCAGCCACAGCACGATGCGTTCGACATGAACCCCATTGCGGGTGGCCACGATCGAGTGGGCCAGCTCGTGTGCGAGCAGACAGGCGATCAATCCGAGCGCGCCGACGATCGCCGCGGCCCAGATGATTCCGGCGCCGGCGGTACCACGGAGGAAGGTGGCGAGTATCCACGTGAAGAGCCCCACGGTGACGGCCGCCGACCAGTGCGCGCCGATGCGGATGCCGGCGATTCTTCCGAGTGGGACAGTGGATCGGATCTGCATGGTGTCCTCGTCAGTTGTGCCGGTCGGATCAGTGTTCGGACCCGGTCAGCCCCTGAGCGAGCAGGATCCGGTGGGCCTGCTGTGCGGCCGAGAATCCGCCGTGGTCGTCCGGTCCGGCGTCCGCGGGAAACTCGAGACCGTGCACGAGTGCGGTGACGGCCTCGGTGAGCGCGGTCAGGCGCCGTTCGAAGTCTTCGGTCTGCGTCCGGTCCGGCTGTGTGAGGGCCGCCGCGCCCCCGTAGACCGCCGCCAGGTCGGTGCCGAGCAGGACGAAGCGCAGCGCCACCGGTAGCTGCGCCAGCACATGGTCGAGCTGACCGGGAGAGAACTGGTCGGCGAGGGCATCGGTCACCACCCCCACCAGCGGCACGGCCTCCTCGGGAGTGACGCCAGCGGCATGGGCGAACTGGGCGAGAAATGACGGCACATCGCGGGGGACCGGCACGTGAGCCGGCATCCAGCCCTCGTAGAACATGCCGCGCAGCAGCTCGGGCAACTGGGCACTGAGATGCGCGGCGGCATTGACGCCCAGGCGGTCGCGCACGGTGTGCAGCCACGCGCGCAGGGCGCGATGGGCGAGGAATCGATCCTCGGTGTCGATGCCCTGGGCAACGGCCGCCAGCCATTCGTGGGCGGTGTGCACGCTCGGTGCGAACGGATCGGTGTGATGGCTCATGGCGACACGACCTTTCGGGAGATGAGTGGGCACTCGGGTGATAGGTCGAGCCTGCGCTCTCCGCAGGTCCGATGGCAGAGGACTGGTGCCACCGCGCCGACGACAGAGGTCACCGCCGCGATGGTCTTTGCGCCCTGCCGGTTCCGGGGTCGCGATCGCCGGATCCGGCGGACCTGCCGACGCTGGTCACGTTGCCGGGTGTTCCGGCCGCGCGAGCATCGGTGTCGGTTCTCGTGCGGATCAGCGGCCACGGTTCGGCAGGTCGATGGGATCCGATTGCGCGTCGGGTGAACTCGCGGAACGTCCCACCGCATTCCACCCGCGCAATGCCTGGGCGAGGGTGGCATCGATCGGGGTGGTCGTATCCACGGTTGTCGCGTCCGGCCATGGAGAGCTGGTCGTGGCCATTGCATGGGCGATATCGGGGGTGGCCTCGGAATCGCCGGGACGGCGCGTGCGGATGCGCGTGGCGGACATCTGTGGCGGGCACTCACAGCGCAGCGGGATCAGCTCGGCGTGGGCGCGCGCCGCGAGTGTGTGGGCGCGGGCCCGTTCGGCGGCATCGATCCAGGAGGCGTCGAGTATCACCGAGACACCGAGCGCGAGGCGCTGTCGTGCCAGTTCCAGCATGTGGGTGTACACCAGTGATCTCGCGTCGGGCCGGTAGGCCCCGGCGTCGAGGACGCCGCCCGCACCGGTGATCGCTCCCGAGGCGCGGAGCCGGGCCCGCACGGTGTCGCTCGAGATCACCTCGGCGCCGGTGATCTGTGCGAGACGAGTTGCCACGGTGGACTTTCCGGTCCCGGGCAGGCCGCCGACAAGTGCCAGCCGTACCGCGCCGAGCGCCAGGTGCCGCACCGCGAGATCCAGGTGCCGGACAGCGTGACCGACGAACCTCTCGTCGCCCTGCGCGGCCCGGATGTGGTCCGTCTTGGCCCGCACCATGGCCCGGTAGGCGATGTAGTGGTGACGCAGCGAGGCCGGCGGCGAATCCCCGGCCGCGTTCAGGTAATCGGTGAGAAAGTCCTCGGCGAGCTGCGGCCGGCCGAGGAACTCCAGATCCATCGCCAGGAAGGCGGCATCGTCGAGGCCGTCGACAGCGCGGAGGGAATCGTCGAAGTCGAGGCAGTCCAGGATCCGGAAGCCGTCGGGGAGCGCGAAGATGTCTTCGGTCAGCAGATCGCCGTGCCCATCCAGAATCCGGCCGTCCACGATGCGTTCGGCCAGCAGCGGCGCCCGGCCGTCGATGAAACGCATGGCCAGCCGCTCGATACGGTCGACCAGTAGGGGATCGAGCGCGCTGAGCGGATGGGATCGAGGTCCGCGCAACAGGATTCGCCAGCGCTGCCGCAGGGCCTGTGCCGTTCCCGCCTGATCGATCGTGCTGCTCCGAATGGCAGTGCGATGGAATTGGGCCACCACCGTCGCCAGCTCGGACAGTTCCGCCCGGCCGATCTCGCCGCAGGTGGCCAGCGTGCTCAGCCGCCGAGATTCCGGCATACGCCGCATGATCAGCACGGGTTCGCCGGGACCGTCGAGCGGACCGGTGAGATGTGCCAGGCCCAGGTAGACATCGGGCGCCCAGCGCCGATTCAATTCGAGTTCGCGGCGCAACGCATGTTCGCGGGCCTCGGTCGTCGCGAAATCGAGGAAGTCGGTGACGACGGGCTTCTTCACCTTGTATGCCCGATCCTCGAACAGCACTACCAGCCCGGTGTGCGTTTCCCGCAGCTCCGCGGCGAGCGCATCGTGGAGGGTCCCCCTGCGCGGGTGCTCGGCGGCCACGGCGCGGCTCGCCGCCCGCTGTCGCATGTCGTCGGGCTGGACGACAGGACGTGAGGTGGAGGCGTTCGTGTCCATGCCTCCAACGCTCCGCGCGCCGGGCCGGGGGAAACAGAGGACTTCGGTCCCCACCGAGACGACAACGGTCCCGCCGCCGGACTACCCGATGCCCTATCGAATGGCGCCCGATGCACGTGAAATCAGCTGTGTCAGAACCCCCTACCGAACCGGGGCCGCCGATGTCGATCGTGACGTCGACGACGAACCCGGCGATACCAGGGAGAACATCATGAAAGGCCGGATTCTGGTCGCCTACGCGACCCGCTACGGCGCCACCGAGGAAATCGCCGAGCAGATCGCGAAGACACTGCGCGAGTCGGGATTCGACGTGGACTGCCGCGCCATGCGCGACCTCCGCACCATCGACGACTACCGCGGCGTCGTCCTCGGCGCCCCCTTCTACTACGGCCGCTGGCCACGGGCGGCCCGTCGCTTCCTCAGCCGATTCGGTCCGACACTCGCGCACCGTGATGTCGCCGTCTTCGCGATCGGGCAGGTCGAACCGAGCCGGCCCGAAACCGAGGTCCGTTCGCAGCTCGACAGCTTGCTCGCACGCTATGACTGGCTGAAGCCCTTCGGTGTCGCGTTGTTCGGCGGTCGCTGGGAGCCCGGCGCCCTGCGCGGCCTCGACCGCTTGATGCGGAAACTGCCCGGCTCGCCCTTGCATGTGCTCCCGGCCACGGACCTGCGGAATTGGGACGACATCGGCAAATGGGCCGCCGACGTGGCCGGGGGATTCCATGCGCGTTCCGCACAACCGAAGCCGTCCGCCGCCGAACCCTCCCGCATCTCGCGGGCGGGCGCCTCGCTGGCGATCATCCGCGACTACATCGCCGATCAGCAAAAGGCGCGGCGGTTATAGCGCTGCGGCGGTTATAGCGCACGGGCACGCGGTGTCGCGATCACCGCCGAGCCGACGATGCTCGGAGAGACTCGATCGCGTGCATCAAGCGGGTGTTCTCGGGGTCGGCTGTGGGTGCCGGTAGGACGATGCCGTGGACGAGGCCGGCGTAGCGGTCGGAGACGAGGTCCGGCAGGGCGTCGTAGTCGCCGCAGATGAGCAGTGCGTCGAGGACGTCGTCGGTGACCACGTCGTGGAGTTGTTCCCAGCGTTGCGCTTTCACCAATTTGCGCAGGCGGTCGAACAATTCGGGCAGACCGAGGCGGATCAGCGTTGGCCGGTACGAAGGGGTGGAGTAGAGGAAGGCGAGCAGCCGCCGCTGCCGCTCACGGTCGCGTGCCACCTCGGCTGGCGTGGCGCCCGTGGCGATCGGGACCGCGGCGATGATTCCGGGGACCTGGCGTGAGCGTTCCGCGGCGCCAGTCTGCAATGCGGGCTGGACGATGTCGCGCAGATACCCCGGATCGGAGTTGGTGGAGTGGGTGATCACGCCGTCGGCGAGTTGTCCTGCGAGGCGGCACATGCCGGTATTGACCGCACCGAGCAGGATCGGTGGCGGGGCGATGTCGTCGGGACCCGGGTTGAAGTAGGGCTGCAACCGGGTCAACCGGTAGCTGTCGCCCTCGAAATGGATCGAATCGCCGGATGCGAACGCGGCGAACAGCTCTCGCAGCACGGTCAGGTACTCCCCGATCCGGGCGACGGGTTCGGTCCACGGCATCCCGAAACGGCCTTCGATGTTCTGCTTGATCTGGGTTCCGAGCCCCAGTTCGAAGCGTCCGCCGGAGAACTTCGCGAGATCCCAGGCGTTGTACGCGACCAGGGTCGGGCTCCGGACGAAGGCCAGCGTGATCGCGGTGCGCACGGTGATCCGGCTGGTGTGCTCCGCCGCCAGCAGCGCGACTGCGAACGAGTCGTGGATCGTCTCGGGGATGTGAAGCCCATCGAATCCGAGGTCCTCCACCCGCCGCGCCACTCGTGGCACCTCGGACAGCGGCAGGCGCGGATCCAGGGCTGCATAGACTTTCATCGACCGTCTTCCTCGGCGTCGGTGCGTTCTCACCGCAGACGGTAGCGGGCGCACCGCTTCACCGGCCCTCGGGCCACTTCGACGCATTCGGTGTGGCCGCTCCTTCGAGCTGCATCGTCCGGAGGCGCGCAGCAAGCGCCCGGCACATACTGTCGCATGAGCGGCACTGTGCGTCATCGATGGAATACAACTGCCGCGATAGGTTTCTCGGTGCCGACACCCCAAACAACACCGCGTCGGCGCGCAAAGGGTAGCGCCCGCTCGGGCGGCACTTTCTTTCAGTACGGCCCGGGCGGGTATCCGCTACCCGCGGATGATGATCACAATCGCTTCGGGATTCACGCCGCAGATGGCGGCGCGGCCGGCCTTCGCCCGAGCTTCGGGTCATCGAGGCTGATACCCAATTCCTTCAGTGACGTGTAGCGGACAGGTTCCGCCGGCCACCCCCACAGGTGTTGGTAGTCGATGCGCGCGTATTCGCCGATCTCGACCATCCACCGGTCGGGAAGGGGCTCATACAGGGCGTTTCCACCGCAGGCGTAGCGGGTGTACCGCTTCATCTCCCCTCAGGCCGGGCCGTTGAAGTCCCCTCGAATGATGCCGGTGGCGAACGCATCCCATTCGCCGGGGGCGAAGACGAGGGCGGGGCCGGTGGGATTCTTCGAATCGCGAACTCCGACCGTGCCTCCGGTCAGCCAGGCTACTTCGACGCATTCGGTTTGGCCGCTGCTGTGGCTGCTCTTGAACCAACGCGCTCCGGACAGGTCGATGTTCATGCGGTGTGTCTCCTTGCTACCCGTCTGAGCAGGTCTCGCGTTGCTGTCTCGTTCAATGCGGTTTCTCTTATGGCCGAGGCGATTTCATGGTAGCGCTGCACGTCGTCGCTGCTTTCCATGTAGATGTCCGGTTTGCCCGCTCCTTCGAGATAGACGAGAGGCGGCTCGATCGGGCGAGATTTGGCATCCTCTCCGAACTCGAGAATGACGAAGGGGCCATGCAGCAGACCTCGGCTGCACCCGCTCGCGAACGGCTGAACGCGCAGCGTGATGTTCGGCAGCTTGCCGATCTCGGCCATGTGCTGTAGCTGGGCAGCCATGACGCGCGGTCCGCCGATCATGCGGTGCAGTGCCGACTCGTGAAGCAGCAGCTCAAGTTTCACCGGATCGGTCTTGCGAGTGATGATCGTTTGCCGTTTGAGCCGCAACTCGACTCGGCATTCGATGTCTTCCCGGCTGCTGTCGACATAGAACGCGCTGATCAGGGCGCGGGCATAGTCGGTGGTTTGCAGGAGGCCCGGAACGATCTCGTGGTAGGTGATCAGACGCTGGGCCGATGCCGCCAGTCCGACAAACATATTGAACGTCGTATCGCTGTAGAGACCGCCGAATGCGGTGTACCAGGAGGTGACCTGTGCTTGCTTGGCAAGTTCCACGGCCCGATCGGTGTCGGTGGGAGTGACCTCGTACAGCTCGCACAAGGCTCGGATGTCGCGGATGCGAAGCTTTTTCACGCCACCGGTCTCGATGCGGTGCAACGCGGTCTTGCTCAGCTCCACCAGATGAGCCGCACGATCCATCGAGAATCCACGGCTGTCGCGGGCCTCGCGCAGGAACCGGCCCAGTTGCCGCCTGGGCAGTGTCGAGGGTTCGTCATCGCTGGTCATGTGTGCATCCTGTGAATTTTCGGAACGGAACACGCGCCATCGCGGAACAGACTGTACGCCGGGCGCGGACCCGCTCCTGGCCAATTGGACCAATCGCGTTCGGAACGTCCGAATTCGCTGTCCCCCCAGGACATCGGTGGTGTCCTGATCTCACGCCCGGCAAGGAATCGCATCACCTCGTTCTCCAAATGCTTGGCGCGACATAGCCGCCCGACGAGCAGGGGGTCGATGATGTCCAGAAGCAATCCGTGGTCGGTGCAGGCGATCATCGACCGCATCGAACGTGAGAAGCAGCAATCCGCTGACACAGAGCACGCCGAGGCCGAGATCGGCACGGCCGGGTATGCGGTGCGTGGGCTGTGGTCGTGCTACGACGATCCCGGCACATTGACTGCCGGACAAGCGCATACCGCAATGCAGCTGCATCTCGGATGCGGGGTGGACAGCTGCTGGGTGCGGTGGCGGGCGCGGACCGCGCTGGTCGTGGCCGGGCGCATGGTTCTCGATCCGCGTGCGGCGCGGGTGCCGGTCGGTCACCGCAGGTCGCTTTTCACCGTGTTGCGGATGGCCGTGTTCGGGTGTGGCGCACTGTTTTTCGGGGGTCGTCATGCCCTGCGATGACCCCGACCGGATTGAGATCCAGGTCATTCAGGATGTGCTCGACACCGTCGAAGCCCGGCTGCGCGACCGCGAGCGCCGCGGGTGGCGGTTGACCGCGCCCCGTTCGCTCATCTACGCGGCCGTCCTGCACTTGGTCATCGTCAGCGCCCGTGCCTCCCACCGCATGCCCGCCACCCTCGACCACGCCGCAGTTCTCGACGCCATCTTCGACGGCGCCGAACCCGCGGATCCCGGTGAACGCGGCCGCCCGGTCGAGGACGTGATCGAACGCCACACCACGAACATGAACTGAACCGGCTTCGCCGACGAGGCGGCTCCCGCGGCGAGGCCGCCATCACGGTCGGCAACCGGTCCTATCCCGCCGCCCCTCCCGAGCCTTCGATCCCAGTGCGTGGTGGGCCTGCCCGAGCAGGCGGGCGATGTCCCCGGCGTCAACGAATGTGCCGACCGAATCGGTCGCCCGCGCAGCGTAGTCGCCCGAACTGGTTGAAGATCAGATGTCTCTGCTCGATACTCTGGCGGCCACGGGCGCGGGCGCGGTGTGAACACCCGTGGTATCCCGCATATCTCGTCTAGACCCTGCCCCCGATGTCCCGGCCCGCAGCATGCTCGTGGTGCTGCGGCGCTTCCAGGTCGGTCTGCGCTCGAAGCTGGGTGGTTAGACGGTGCCGAACCTCACTGATCTCGGCAAGGATGGAGGCTCTATTCGCAAGATCGGTCTCCGAGGCCAGCTTGGATTGCAGCTCGGCCAGGGACGTTGCCGAGTCGGTAATGGCTTCGGCAACAAGGCCACGGACGAGGGGCAACTCCCGTAGAAGCTCCCGTTCGCGGGCATCCAGGTCACGCTCGTCTTGGGCGTTCAAACGGGCAGCCCTTGCCCGATAGCGGTCTGCCCGAGCGTCCTCGAGTTTCCTTAGCTGCTCTACAAATCCGACCACTATCGACGGAAGGTAAGCGCCGAGAGCCCTGGGGTTTCTGATGAGCCAGCGCACGCTGATTCCGAGTATCGGCAAGAACGTCGCGGCTTCGACCAACAGAGATTGCGGCGGAGCCCCGCTCGGCGACCTGTCTTCGTTGTCTGCCGATCTCCTCGAATTTCGGGGTGCCTCAAACGGTTTCGGTGAGGCAGCAGGCTCTTCGCGCGATTCGTTCTTCTCGTCGGGCACCTTCGAAGTGTGCTGAGTCAGTTCATGTTTCGCAAGGAGAGGGGAGTTGTCGTGCTGTCCCGAGTTGAGGGGGGTTATCCAGCTTCCCGACGACCGATTCCGCTGGTCCTGCCCTTGCTTGGTCTCTGACGCATTCTCCCGGCGAGGTGCCGGGGCACCAATCACGGCATACGACTCGATAGCGCTCGCCGGGCCGGGCGTGCCGCCGAGACGGCCGCACGCCTCGCCCGGACACACCGATACGGCAGTGCTGTTGCGGCGCAGGACTTCTCGAACGCTGCTACGGCTGGCGTTCCACATCGACGGATCGCAGCCCCCGCCTCGGCGATCGGATCGAGCCGGTGCGGCGCGACCTGGCGTCAGACCGGCGCGGCCTTGCAGGTGGCGACGCTCTGCCGGGCCCGGAACTGCATGGCCGATTGATCTTCCGTCGCCCCGCGCCGGCCGGTTCGGTCGGTGCGGTATGCGGCAGTGGCGTTTCGCAATTTCGATCGTGGGTGTGTTCCGGGGTCCGGCCGCCACTGAACGAGTGATCGGCCGGACCGGCGGGCTGTGGGTCACGTCTACAACTGAAGGTCAGTTCCCGGTCTCGCCCGGTACGAGCGACGAGATCTCCAGCAGGTGGACATCGGTGTTGGCACAGGCGCTTGACTCCCAGGTCAGGAAGAACGACTCCGTGTTGTCCGGCGGGTAGACCCGCAGGCCGGCGGCAGTGACCTGCTGGCATTTGTCGCCGTAATTCCCGGCATCGGTGATGCGGAGTACGGCGGAGGCCTTCTCGTTGATCCCCAGGGTGACCGTCGGCTTCGGCTTGTCTCGATCGGCAGGCGCTCCGATCGGGTCGCCGGTGCGGCTGTTGGCGAATGAAACGCCGGGGAATCCGGTCAGCGTGCAGGGATGCATTCCGGCGTTCTTGAAGATGAGCGGGGTGTACGCGCTACCCGCTGCTCCGTCGGACCGGCCCGTGGACAGCTTCAGATCGGCGGCGCGGCACAGCGCGGGGCCGGTCGGCGTACCGCCCGTTTCCGCGGAAGTGGTGGTGCCCGGGGCAGGTGTGCCGCCGTCGACTGCGGTGGTGGTCGCAGTCGTGGTTTCAGACGCGGTGACAGTCGACGGGGAGGCACCGGTGTTGTCGGGCCCACATCCCGCCAGTGCCAGTGTGCCGACCGCGAGCAGTGCTGCGGTGGTGGTCTTCAGGGCTTTCATCGGTCCCTCCACATCTGATCATCACCACCACAACGTGATTCGGATCCCATGTACTGTCAGCACCGCGAATGACGGTGCTGTACCTGGCTATCGAACGATGCGCCCGTGAACGTAACACCGCGTCAGCGAAATGGGGACGCAAGCCGGCTGCGATTCGACCACCCGCACTCCGTCGGCCAGCGGACAGGCTTCGGCCAGACGGAGTGGACGAAACCGCCGAGGCGCCCCGGGCGAAGCGGCCACGTCCAAAGCTGGTGCTCACAGGCCGAGCCGAACAGTGCCGCCGCCATGCACTGAACACCATCAGCGAGCATTCTGTAATCGGTACAATATGGTGCGTTCGGCCAGGCTCAGATCGGCAGTCCCAGTTGATCTTCCAGGCCCCAGGACTTGACCCTGTCGGGCCGGTGCGCCGAGGCCGGAGAGGGGCCGGCGCACCCGACCGGGGAAGGCATCGACCGCGTAGGCCACTGCGTTCACATTGCGCGGCGTAGTCTGCGGCGCATGAGAGTCGCTGTAGCACAGCTCACCTGCACACCGACCGATGTCCGGGCCAATATCGGGCAACTGGTCAGGCTCGCCGAACAGGCAGGTGCAGACTCCGCCGAGCTTATCGTGTTTCCGGAGCTGGCGGTGACCGGATACGAACTTGCCGCCACCGCAGCCGATGAGAGCTTGTGGCTCCGCGCCGATGACCCTCGCCTGGATCCGTTGCGCGCCACCGGGATAGCGACCATTGTGAACTGCGCTGCCCCCAGCCTCGACGGTCACCGTCCCGTAATCGCCACTTACGTCTACAGCGCCGCCGGCGATCTGCTCACCACCTATCACAAACAGCATTTGTTTCAGGAAGAGCAGCAGTTCTTCACCTCGTCGGACAAAGACGGCCGCTTCGAACTCCAGGGTTTACGTTTCTCCCTTGCCACCTGTTTCGACAACCATTTCCCCGACCTGGTCGGCCGAATCGCGGAAGATGGTTGTGACGTCCATCTGGCCAGCGCCCTGTACGGCACCGGTTGCGGCATTGCCGAACGTGCGTCGATATATCCCAGCATCGCCGACCGTGCGAACGTCTACGTGGCCCTTGCCAACCACGTGGGGCCTGCGGGTCCGGTCACCGGGTGCGGCCGCGCAGCTCTGTGGGACACCTCCGGAACCCTGCTGGCAGAGGCCGACGAACAGACACCGATGTTCGTCGTCGCCGATATCGGCTAGCAATGGCCACACGGCAGTGACCGGAGTGCGAAACGATCGCCCTGAAATCGCATGGGCAGATGTCCCCGCGCGGCGGTCGGTCTCGCAGACGGCCCCGCGCTGGCTGGTTCGGTCAGCGCGGTGTGCGGCCCGAGTTGCGTCGATCAGCATACGATGCGGTGTGGGCGAACAGCTTTGAGGACTCGAAGGCGAATCACACGCGCCTGATTCCGTTCCAGGTGGAGTTCCAGCAGTGCGTCGCAAAAATATTGTCGTCGCTCTATTGAGACGGGGATCGCTCCACCATCGTCGGTAAGACCCCGGATAGGGTGCTCGCACCTGCAGTACGCGGTCAGCGGCAGAATAGTGTGTTCGGTGGAGGTCTGGTGGCCGTGGCAGCTATGTGCGGGGTCCGACCGATCTGATGGCCTCGGTAACGGCGGCCAAGGCCATTAGTCTGACGATGTCGACGTCTGCGTCGGTCTCTCCGGTTGCGGCGGCAATGAATCCGTCGCCGTCGTAGCGGGTATGGGGAGGCGTGAGCGCGCGAGAAAGGCCATCGTGTGCGCCCTGGGCAACGATTCGGCAGCCGACCTTGTCCAGCCGCGCATTGGTGACAACGGCGCCGATCGTTGTATGAGTGCGGGAATCTGCGAACTCGAAGGGCCGGGTCAGCTGCGCTACAGCGTCCAGCGAGATCTCGGTAGTGCCGTGGTCGATATCGCCGAAGGCGTTGACCGCGCACAGCGCGCCGACCACTAATTCGCCCAGTTGCTTTTCGGCGTAAGCGATCCCGCCGGGACGTCGTGACTGCGTGCCTCGCCAATGCGCGACGTAGGCTCCTGCTCCGGCGCCGATCCGCCCGCAGAGCAGCTGGTCGCCAGCGGCCGCTGCTGCGGCGGCGTATCCGTGTTCGGCGGTCGGGCGTGCGGCTGGACTTCCCGTATCGAGGTCGAACAGCGCGAGTGCCGGAACAATGGGTATCTTGCCGCCGGAAGTGGCCACGCCACGGTTGTGTTGCTCGAGGTACCGCATCACCCCGTCTGCGGCGGCAAGCCCAAAGGCCGAACCGCCTGTCAGCACAATCGCGTCCACCTGGAGGACAGCTTTGTCAGGTGCGAGAGCATCGAGCTCGCGGCTGGCCGGTGCGCCACCGCGGACCTCGTACGACGCCGTTGTTCCTTCCGGCAAAATCAGTACACTGCAGCCGGTCTCACCGACCAAGTCGGTCCAGTGGCCCACACGTACGCCTCGAATCCCGATGACCATATCCAGATCCTCCGATCCCCCTGCGGCACACGCAACTGCGCCGAATTCCGTATTCGGAGCCGATCATCCCACTCGTCCCACGCCTCGTATTGCGGCCGGGATACCCCGCGTTCGGCATTCCGGGATGTTCGACTCGCGGCGTCACCCGACGGGAGCGTCGTTCGAGTAGGCGATCACGCTGAAGTCCCCGGGGGTGGCAATGTCGGTGCTCCTCGCGGCAGGTGCTCCGGAGGCAGTTGGCGAATCTCCGGACGCACTATTCTGCCGCATGTCGCACGGTTCGAAGCGGCCACGCAGCAAGCCCGAAGATCAACGCGCCGAGATCATCTCGGCCAGCCGAGCACACTGGACTGCCGCATACCGCGCTGACCGAACCGGCAGCGCGAGGCGTCGACGGCCGAAACCTGTTGCGGTGCAGAATGTCCGCTATTGCCGATTTCAGTGCCCGTCAGCACGCAACGCCCCCATAGCAGGTTGTGGTGGCTCTGATGACACGTCGGATTCGGCTGGGAAGAGATCCAACGATATGGCGATGGCGATTGCAGTCAGAGGGGCAGGGCAATGCACAGTGACGGATGGCTCCAGGCGTACACGCACACTGGTACAGCCAGGGCGATACCGATGAAGACACCGACCATCAAGGCCAGCGACGCCTGCCAATGCCTCACCGGGACGACGTGTTTCGACCGGCCGCGCAGGTCGACTCCGGCGACAACGAGGGTGTGTACCACCGCGGCCGTGCCGAGAGCGATCGTGGCCGCCCACATCGCATACAGTGCGTACATTCGGGTTTGGGGGAGATCGTCGTAACGAATGTACCCGAGGAACGGTGCGATCCCGGTGTCCTGCAGCGCGATCAACCCGAACGACGACCACACGATCCCCACCGACCGCAACGGTCGTAGGATCGGCAGGGATCCAGGATCCTCGGCGAGATCGCCTTGCTGTCGGGGACGTTCGGTAACGACTACCGCCAGCGCCAGCGCCGCCGCGAGCACGAGTTCCAGGACCAGCAGTCGTCGGGTCGCCGCATCGGCATGCGGGTAGAAAGTGCACTGTGCCTCGACGCGAGCGGGAACGGTGAACAGTCCGTAGACACACCCGACCATCCACACTCCGCTGGCCAGACCCAGCAAACCGCGGCGACATTGCCGTAGCCACCGCCAGACACCGGCGGTCCCGGTCTGCGTATCGATAATCAACTCCACCCCCGAGACGAATGAAAATATTTGCACTGTCACCGATTTCACGCCGGCCGATCCGAGCCTAGGCCGCGGTTCGCTTTCGCTCCCGTGAACCTATCGGTGCGCTTCGGGTCCGGGTTGGTCGGCGGCGATAACCCAGCGACCGGGCTGAGCGTCGAGACTCCGCCCCGTCCTGTCGTGCCGAGTTGAGCACACTCGATCGCCGGACGCGTCGCTAGCGGTCTGTACATGGCCGTCGGCGATTCCGCGCCGCCAGAACCAGTTAGTCCGGATCGCAGACGCTGTCGGTGGGCGGAAGGGTTCCCTCGGCGAGGTAGGCGTTGACCGATGCTTCGATACAGCGGTTAGGGATGTTGCCGAATAGGCCGTGTACGACCGTGTTGCGGAGGGTGAGTAGTCGGGACGCGGACAGTGCCTGATGCATGGCGACCGCGCCGGCGTAGATCGTGTGGATATCACCGTCAGCCTGGACGATCAGTGCAGGCGACGCATTGGCTACTGATGTGGCGGGCTCGCGGGGCGACGGCCAGAAGGCGCACGGGTTGATATTGCCGAACAGTGGCCCGAAGATCGGTTGGGCGGCGCGTACGTTCTGGATGCTGCGCCAGTATTCGGCCGGATCTCGCGGGGCTGGGGCATCATCGCAGGTGATCGCAGTCAGGGCGGATAGGTCGTGCGGCTGAGCGGTGAGGATGAGGGCCAGTTGCTGTTCCACGTCCGGGTCCAGTTCCACTGTTGCGCCGTTCGCACTGTCGGCGAGCTGACGGATCTGAGTGGCTAGGTCTGGGTAGCGGCGGGAGTCGCCGATCCCGAGAAACAGGACGACGGGCAAGGAGTGGTCGTCGATCAGAAACGGGCCGAAGGGAATCGGCGTCTCGGCAGACCGTTGGAGCAGTCCCTCGACGCGGGCGCGAACCGCCTGGCCGGTGGCGCCGAGGCCGTATTCGGCATCGTGGGTGGCAGCCCAGTCGGCCCACTGGCCGAGCGCTGCTTCGCCGGGTGCGCCGTTGTCGGATTGCAGGGCACTGGCACCGTATTGCCGGGGGTCGATCGCGCTGTCGAGGACGATACGGTCGGTGTGTTCGGGGAAGAGCTGGGTGTACACCGCACCGAGATATGTGCCGTAGGACGTTCCGAAATAGTTGATGGTCGGCTCGCCCAGCGCGGAGCGCACGACGTCGATGTCACGTGCGGTGTTGCGGGTCGAGATGTACGGCAGCAAATCACCGTGCCGTGCCCAGCAGCGGGCGGCGAGTTCACCTTGCCTCACAACGGATCTCGCGTAGCTGGACACGTCGATACCGGCCGCCTCCACACCGAATCCGACGGGCCACCCGCAGTCGATCCCGGAGGATCGGCCGACGCCGCGCGGATCCATGCCGATCAGGTCGTATCGGGCGCGCACCGGTGCGGTCATGGTTGCGCGAAGCGCCAGCGGGAACTCGAGACCGGATTCCCCGGGCCCACCGGGATTCGTCAACAGCACGCCACGTCGCTGCTCCAGCGAGGTGGCGCGCACCCGCGAGATCGCCACCGTGATCGTACGACCGCCAGGATCCGTGTAGTCGAGCGGCACAGTGACATCAGCACACTCGGCCACGTCGAGTTCCCTTGTGTCACAGGACTTCCAGTCCAGCCGCTGACCGTAGAACTGCTCGAGCCCCGCCGTTACGTCCGCGATGGCTGCGGCAGATGTCATGCTCACCGCCGCGAGCAGTGTCGTGACGGCGGTCAACACGAAAAGTCGGTTCCGCTCCGGCAACATATGACACCCTCCACACTGCGGTCGTCGATATGCGTCACCGTAATAGTCCGCGCCGACCCGAGGCATCAGGGAAATCCCCCAGACGAAAGGGGGACCGTTAGCTGCAGTTTGCGCGGGTCGGTGGTGATGGCGTGGAGAACGCACACTATTGCCGCATATCGCACTGACCGAACCGGCCAGCGCGAGGCGCTGGCGGCCGGAACCTGGTGCGGTGCAGAACGTCCGCATCTGCCGAGTTTCGCGCGACCGGCATAGCCTCGCACTACTGATCGCAAATCGCGCGAAATTTCGCTAATTCCTCGGTGGTTGTGCGTGATTAGACCGGTCGACTGCAACATCGGCTGGCACATTGCTGTGCACTATCCTGCCGTGCTCAGCGCTGACCGAACCGGCCGGCGCGCAGCAACCGGTGGCCGGAACCCGATGCGGCGCAGAACATCCGCTATGGCACCCCTCTATGTCAAGACATCGGTGTGGGTGCAGAGCTAGCCTTGAGCGTGGGTCCGGGATGTGGCCTGTCCGAAGGGCCGGTGTGCGGGTTGGAGCCGGTCGCGCTGGAGTCAGTAGTCGTCCCCGATTGCCCTCCCGGGCCTGCAAGTTCACGGCGCTGCTGGTCGGCGAGCATCCGGGCGTAGACGGTGTTCGATAGGCGGCGTTTGAGCGCCCGCAATGCTTCCATCGAGGTTTTCCCGCCGGCTCTGCGCGTGTCGTAGTAGACGCGGCCGGGTGTGTGGTTGCGCAGTTGGACGATTGCCATGATGTGCAACACCCGGTTGATCTTGCGGTTGCCGGCGCGGGAAAGCCGATGCCGCTGCTGATCACCCGAGGACGCATCCAGTGGTGCGGTGCCATTCCAGGACGCGAACCGGTCCCGGGTGGCGAATCGACCGATATCGCCGGTATCAGCCAAAAGCCTTGCCGCCGACGATGGCCCGATCCCGTGCAGGTCCATCAACGTGGAACCACGCTCGGTGACCAGCTGCCGCAACTCGGTGTCCGCGGCCCTGGTCTTGCGGTCGATGGTTTCCAGATCCTCGATCAGCTCGGTGACCAAACGCAGCCGGACCCGGGCAGCGGCATCCTCGGGCGTGATCGTGGCGATCAGGTCGCGGACTTGGCGAGCCGACAGAAACGTCTTGGCGCCACCGGGAACCAACTCCAGCAGCAGTCGGTGCAGCCGACACAAGGTCTCGGTGCGGGCCCGGCCGAGCTCGTCGCGACGATCGGCGAGCATGCCCAGGGCGATCAGTTCCGGATCAGCTTCGACGCGGCGCAGATTCGGTGCGCGCAAGGCTGCCAGGGCGACCGAGTGAGCATCGACGGGGGTCGGTTTTGCGGCCGTTGCCGGTGGCGAACACCCGTACCTGAGCCGACAGTTTCGGGGCGGTGCTCACCGTCCGCCCGTGGAGAGGACTAATCGGCCATGTCTCGGATGAGCTGGTCGGGTTCGTCGAGAACTGTGGCGCTTGCCGCGCTCGTTGTACATCTGCCGCCAGCGCCATCTGGCGAGGGCCGGGTTTGGGTTCTGCCCCGCCGGCCCGATGAAAAGAGCTTCGCACCGACCTCGGTGCGAAGCTCTTCAAGACCAATCGCGCTGAATCAGATGGCGCGGACGTCCGTGGCCTGGGGGCCCTTCTTGCCCTGCTCCACCGAGAACTCGACACGCTGACCCTCGTCGAGGGATTTGTAACCCGCGCCGCTCACGGCCGAGTAATGCACGAAAACGTCAGGTCCGCCGCCGTCTTGGGCGATGAAGCCGAAGCCTTTTTCACCGTTGAACCATTTCACACTGCCTTGAGCCATGTTTAAAGCAACTTCTCTTCTGTAGCGAGCCGGGCAGATTCTTGGTGAAAAGCCCGTTCTCGATCGCCAACTATGCCACGAGGGTCCGTGATCGCTCGCATCACGCAGCGATGAGGGCCCCGCCCGGCGCGGTCCGCGCTCCGGGTTATCTCCGCTCATGGTGCGGACGGTTCGGTGCCTGGGCGCCGATGGTGCGGCGGTCCTGCACACCGATCGCGTGGCAGCTCGGCTCGAAGCGAACTGGAACGCATGGGCTGGAGGCCGGTCGTCGCCTCAATCCGCCTGTTTACCAGTACGCTGGTCAGTGGTTCTGGTGCTTGCCGAGCCGCTCGAGGCCTCTCTGCGGTCCTGTTTCTCGAATCGCGATGCCGCCCGAATCTCTCGGAGAGGCGAATGTGGCAACGACCGCAGGCGAAACGAACGACCAAGACTCCTCTGCCGCCTTGGCGGAGCACGATGACACCGCGGACGACATTTGGGATGAGAATGAGTCGCCGGCGCTGCGCCGGGCACGCAAGGAGGCCGAGCTCACCGCCGCTGGGGATTCGACACGAGCGTATCTGAAGCAGATCGGGCGAGTTCCGCTGCTCTCCGCGGCCGAAGAGGTCGACCTCGCGGTCCGGATCGAGGTCGGGTTGTATGCGGCGGAGAAGCTGCGTGCCGAGTCTTGCGAGCATTTGGGTCTCACGGTCGCACGCCGCCGGGACCTGACCTGGGTCGTGCAGGACGGCATCGCGGCCAAAGATCATCTGCTCGAGGCGAACCTGCGACTGGTGGTATCGATTGCCAAGCGCTACACCGGGCGCGGTATGGCGTTTCTCGACCTGATCCAGGAGGGCAATCTGGGCTTGGTGCGTGCGGTCGAAAAGTTCGACTACAGCAGAGGATTCAAGTTCTCGACCTATGCCACCTGGTGGATTCGCCAGGCGATTTCTCGCGCCATGGCCGACCAGTCCCGCACCATTCGGATCCCGGTGCACATGGTGGAGATCATCAACAAGCTCGGGCGGGTGGAGCGCGAACTGTTTCAACAGCTGGGCCGCGAGGCAACGGTCGACGAGCTTGCCGCGGAATTGGATATCCCGCCCGCGAGGGTTCTCGAGATTCGGCGAATCGCACGGGAACCGATCTCGTTGGACCAGACGCTCGGTGACGAGGGCACCACCCAGTTCGGTGATCTCATCGAAGACTCCGAGGCCGTCGTAGCCGTCGAGGCAGTGGCGTTCACCCTGCTGCAGGAGCAGTTGCGGGCGGTGCTCGACACGCTCAGCGAGCGCGAATCCGGTGTCATGCGTCTGCGTTACGGCCTGGACGATGGGCAGCCCCGAACCCTCGACGACATCGGGAAGATCTACGGCGTCACCCGCGAGCGGATCCGGCAGATCGAGTCGAAGACGATGTCGAAGCTCCGTCACCCATCGCGCTCACAGTTGCTCCACGACTACCTCGAATAGCGAGCCAGGGTCATGCAAACGGGTGGGTGAGCGTCGGCAGGACCCTGCCGCAGTTGTCCAGCGCTGTTGTAAACGAGCACCGCGGCTCACACCGTTGGCCGCGCCGAGGATGGACCGATCTTGCTCACAGTTCGAT
Source organism: Nocardia sp. NPDC101769 (assembly GCF_044766925.1). NCBI lineage: Bacteria > Bacillati > Actinomycetota > Actinomycetes > Mycobacteriales > Nocardiaceae > Nocardia > Nocardia sp. NPDC101769. Next base: position 136,643 of record NZ_JBIWMX010000008.1, read on the forward strand.
TGACCAAGTCCACCGCGGAACAAGAATTGAGGACTGGCCGGTATGTGGGTAATCGAGTACCGCGGCGGTTGAGCGGGTAATGTCGGCATCAGCCGGATTCGATCATCGGCCGTCACACGGGATGCGGCGGGTCGTGATCGGTATCGGCCCTCGATCGCAGGCGTTCGGTGTTCGGTCGGGGCTACCCGCAAGGAGCCTTCATGACCTCGGCCCGAAGCAGCTGTTTCACCGGTCCGGCAACCGTGTTCGCGGATGTCCGCGCCGCTGAGAAGGCGGCACACCTCGAAAGAAATGCGCTGGCCGCGAAGACAGTCGCCGATCACGCACTGGATGCCGCCGATTGCGTGCATCTGCTGGCCATGCTCGGCCTCGATCTGTCCGAATTGCAGTGAGCTGGTGAAGAATCCGGCCTAGCCGTGCGGGTGCTGCTGATCGAGCCGTTTCCGGCTGACTCACGAGTATGTGACATGCTGATGGGGAGGACGGTTGTCGATGTGATTGCTCGGCTCGCAACAGGAAGTAACAAACCAAATATGTCGCAAGGCAGTGTGAAGTGGTTCGACGGCGAGAAGGGCTTCGGGTTCATCGCGCAAGACGACGGCGGACCTGACGTTTTCGTCCACTACTCCGAGATTTCCGGCTCCGGCTTCAAGTCCCTCGACGAGGGGCAGCGTGTCGAGTTCGAGATCGGCCAGGGCCAGAAGGGCCCGCAGGCCCAGAGCGTCCGCGCGATCTAGGAGCCGACAGCATGAAACCCGCGCCGCCGAGGCGGGTTTCATGGTTCTCGGGACCGTGGGGCGAGGTCGTGCGGGGACCGCGATATCCATCGCACCGCGAACCCTGACCCCTGGTGAGGCGCATTGCGCGGATCGGCACGAGCCGCGTGAGACCCACATACAACAAACGAGAGAACCCAATTGTGAGCGACGAGCAACCCATTCGGGCCCAGCTGTTCAGCCATGAGGACAAGGCCACCGAGAACGCACCCGCCACCACGGCCCGCACAGATCTACGGCCGACATTCCTGGCGGTGTCCGACGATACGGCCAGAACAGACTCTAGCCCCATGCCGAGCCGAGGTTTTGAAGGAACTCGCTGAGCAGGTTGAGCGGGAAGAGATCCTTCCGGTAGTTCTGGAAGACGAAGCGCCCTGGCTGTGGTGGTCAGGTAGCCGGCGCTCAACATCCTGTAATGCTCCCGCGCTGTCCGAACCGGCCAGCGCGGTGCGGCCGGCGGCGAGACCGGCGGCGGCCCAGAGACATCCTGAGCCCACACCGCGTCCCGCGTTGACCGATCCGGCCAGCGCGAGGCGCCGGCGGCCGGAACCTGGTGCGGTGCAGAACGTCCGCTATTGCCGATTCCAGCGCATCCGCGAGAATGCCGGTCCACCCCAACGCGACTCCGATGGCGATCTCGGCGAACTGGATCGGATCGGCCGTTCGGCCCTGTGGCCGCGGTCGGGACGGAGACGTTTCTTGCTCCTGTTCCCGGGTGGACCGAGATGTCGAGAAACGGTGTCGCGCGTTTCCCGTAGCCTCCGAATCCAGCCGACGTGTTGACGGCACGATGCGGAGAGCGGAGCGTCAGGTCGGTTTTCCGCCGGTGCTAGGTGGTCCTTGCACGCCATCCTCGGAGGGAAGGTCTTTCGAGACAAGACGTCCGGAGAGGAATAGGTGTGGCGGACATTGCGGTGGTGACGGGCTCGACTCGTGGTATCGGGTTCGAGACGGCGCTGGCATTGGGATTGTCTGGGTACACGGTCGTCGTGACGGGCCGGTCCGAGGAGGCGGCGGCGGCCACGGCGCGGCAGCTGGGCGAGCGGGGTGTCGACGCGCAGGGGCAGGAGCTCGATGTCGCCTCGTTCGAATCGGTGCAGCGCCTGGCCGACATCATTGCGCGGGACCATGGGCGGTTGGATGTGCTGGTGAACAATGCGGGCATCGCTGCCGAATGGGATGCGCCGAGTCCCAGCCGGTATGCGCATCCGGAGTCGGTGCGGCGGACGCTGGAGACCAATGTGATCGGGGTGTTCCATACGGTGGAGGCCTTGCTGCCGTTGCTTCGGCGCAGTGACTCGGGTCGGATCGTGAATGTGTCGTCGTTCATGGGATCGCTGACCCTCCAGGCGCAAGCTGATCCGGCCGATATGGTGGTGCCCGCCTATCAAGCCTCCAAGGCGGCACTCAACAGCCTGACCATCACGTTGTCGAAGGTTCTGGCGGACACGGACATTCGGGTGTTCTCCGTTGATCCGGGATTCGTGCAGACCGACTTCTCACCCATCAACCGCGCGCAAGCGCCGCTCACCGCCGCCCAAGGCGCCGAGCCCGTGGTCGAGGCCGCGATGCTGAAAGTCGATGCCACATCCGGCTCGTTCATCGGCCGCGACGGCGTGGTGCCCTGGTAGCGGCCATCGTGGCGCTGGGAAGATCAACAGGCAGAGACGCTGCGACGAGTGGCCGAGCCACCCCAGCTAGAGCACGAACACACCAGTCGGCAATAGCGGGTGTTGGCCGGTGCGGTGCCTGCCCGCGGCGCGGAGCGCGCTCCGGCGTCACTGGCGTTGTCGGGGGCCGGATCAGGGGTAGCGCGATCTCGTCGATGATGGATGCGATCACCTCGTCGGGTATCGGGCGCTGGGTCATGAGAATTTCGTGGCGGAGCAGGTCGAGGGCGATGGCCGGAACCCGCGGGCACGCCATCTACAGGATTGTGATCGCAGCGCGAACCCGAACGACGAGCGGGAGACTCGCCGTTCGGGTGGACCGGATCCGGTCAGATCGTCCAGTTGATCGGGTAGTCGACGATCGGGTGGAAGGTCAGGGCGTCGAGCTGCTGGAATTCCCCACGGGCGACGGTGACCATTTCGTGCAGCGAATCCATCTGCACCGCATGGTCACTGGAGTCCCAGACGCTGATATTGGCGATCGCGCCCACCGGCGACACGGCCGTATACCAGTGCACGAGTCCAGGCAGTCGTTCGATGGCCGGGATCAGGTACTCGGCCTGCTTGATGGCCAGGGTCTCGACCTCGGCGAACCGGTCGGCGTCGAAGCTGCCGCGGGCGACATGGATGACCGCGGAGGCCGACACCGATCCGGCGATGGTCCAGTTGATGGGGTAGTTGATGATCGGGCGTTCGAAATGGCCGCCGATCGCCTCCATTTCGCCGCGGGCCACAACGGCCATCAACTTCAGGTCGTCCATCTGCTTGGCGTGCGCTTCCGTGTCCCAGATGCTGATCTGCACCATCGAACCCTCTGGCGAGACGCCGGTGAACCAGGAGATGAGGCCCGGCAATTCCTTGATGGCCGGGACCAGGTAGTCCGCCTGCTTGGTGACCAGGGCGCTGAAGTCCGTGAAGAGGCTCGGGTCGAAGGTGGCGCGTCCGACGCGGATCACCGCGCTCACCGGCAACGACTCCGTCATGATGGGTCCTTCCATCGATCAATTACGTTCCGATGTACTATCGCAATGTAATGAGCACCCCGCAACCGAAAGCCGGACGACCGAGGAACCCGGCCCTGGACCAAGCGATCTTGGCGGCCGCCGCCCACTCGCTCGGCGAGCTCGGCTACGCCCGCATGTCGCTGGAATCGGTCGCGGCCGCCGCGGGCACCACCACCCCCAGCCTGCGCCGCCGCTACCGAAACAAGGCGGAATTGGTTGCGGCGGTGATCAGTTCACTGCGGGCCGTGGAGCCACCCGCCACCGCCTCGACCCCGCGCGCCCACGCCCTGGCGATCCTGGAGAACTTCCACGACAACCTGCGGGCCGGTCCGGCCATGGCCATTCTCGGCTCACTACTCGCCGAAGAAGGCCGCCACCCCGAACTGCTGGAATCGTTCAAGACCCGCATAGTCGAGCCGCGCCGCGCCCTGCTGCGAAAAGCCCTGGCAGCGGGCGATTTTCCCGCGTCCACCGATCTCGACGTCCTCACCGGCATGCTCATCGGCTCGTTCTACGGCAGTTACGTCACCCTGGCCGGCATTCCCGATGACTGGCCAGGCCGCGTGCTGAGCGCCATCTGGCCACCCGAATAGGCAGGCCTACGAGTGCCCGACCGACAATGCCCACGACGGATTCCATCATGACAGGGATATCGAACAGACCCTCGTCTCGGTCGATTTGAACAGAAGTCCTCAGGACGAACTCGGTCACCAGAGAAACGCACCATAACGCCGCTGATCGCGCTGACCGAACCGGCCAGCGCGGGGCAGTGGGCGGCGAGAGTGACCGCGGCGCTTGAACATCCACTAGCCGAATTGAGTTCGTCTGGCTGACGGATCGGTGCAACATCAAGGGTGGGCAACGGACCGAGGGTATTTCGCGCGGCGTGGATCGGCTTGGCGCTGATCGGTATGGCGGTCATCGTCTTCGGGGCCGTCACTCTCGTGTCTAACCTGTCCGGTCAATCGATCTGGTGAAGAGCCGGATGTCGAGGAACGGGAAATCAGCCGCTACGGTGGCGGACGTGCATTTCACGAATGGGGGATCGGTGATTGATCAACGTCCGCTGGCTGGCTGGAGCCGTACCGCACCGACTGTCGCGCAGGTACTTTCCACTCCCGACATCGACACGGTCGCCAAGGCCGTCCGTGAGGCGGGACCGCGTGGTGTCATCGCGCGTGGGCTGGGTCGCAGCTACGGAGACCCGGCGCAGAACGGTGGTGGTCTCGTTGTCGACATGACCGCGTTCGACCGCATCCACATGATCGACCCGGACAGCGGTGTGGTCGACGTCGAGGCCGGCGTCAGCCTCGACAGTTTGATGCGGGCTGCACTGCCGCGTGGCCTGTGGGTTCCGGTGCTGCCGGGCACTCGGCAGGTGACTGTCGGCGGTGCGATTGCTTCCGATATCCATGGCAAGAACCATCATTCCCAGGGCAGTTTCGGCAACCACGTGCTGTCGATGGATCTGCTGACCGCCGATGGCGAGGTTCGGACAATCGGGCCCGACGGGGTCGATGCGGATCTGTTCTGGGCGACCGTGGGCGGGATGGGCCTGACGGGCATCGTTGTGCGTGCCCGAATCAGGATGAAGCACACCGAAACCGCGTACTTCTTCGTCGACAGCGACCGCACCAACAATCTCGACGAAACGATGAAGCTGCTGACCGGCGGCTCCGACGACGGCTACGAGTACTCGGTGGCGGTGCCCGACACGATCAGCACCGACACGAGACTCGGTCGCGCGGGGTTCAGCCGCGGCAACCTCGCTACCCTCGACCAGTTGCCGGCCAAATTGCGCAAGGATCCGCTGCATTTCAATGCGCCGCAGCTGTTCACGGTTCCCGATATCTTCCCCAACGGCATGGTCAACAACCTGACTACCCGGATCGGCGGCGAGGTCACCCACCGCACGTTCGCGAAGCAGGGCCGGGGGCTGATCCAGAACATCACTCAGTTCCTTCATCCCCTGGACCTGCTTGGGGAGTGGAACCGTGGGTACGGTCGGCGTGGTTTTCTGCAGTATCAGTTCTCGATGCCCTATGGCGCCGAAGACCAACTGGCCGAGGCGGTCCGGGCGATTGCTCACTCGGGTCATCGATCGTTTCTCAACGTCTTCAAGCGCATGGGGTCGAGCAGTCGGGCCCCGCTGTCGTGGCCGCACCCGGGGTTCATGCTGAGTCTGGATTTTCCGCTGAAGGCAGGGCTGAGCGAGTTTTGCGCCGAGCTCGATCAGCGGGTGCTGGCGGCCGGGGGTCGCCTCTACTTCGCCAAGGAGTCACGCACCACGCCGGAGATGATTCGAGCGATGTATCCGCGGCTCGAGGAATGGCGACGGATCCGCGACGCCGCCGACCCGGAACGGGTATTCGTCTCGGATCTGGCCCGGCGACTCCGGCTGGTCGACGACGAGCCGGTTCCTGCCGGTTGCTGACAATCTGATCAGCACAAACGCATAGACAGTTTCCGCATGCCGCGACGCGGCGAGGCGCGCCCCGAGTTCGCCAACTCTGGGCGCGCTCCGAATGTTCTATGTCGCATACCGCGCTGACCGGACCGGCCAATGCGGGGCGCCCGCGCCCGGAACATGGTGCGGTTCAGAACGTCCGCCAGCCGATGAGTGCGCACTGGCCAACGCAGCGGGCAGCGTCTGGCTTTGCCAGATGCGCAATCGCGGATTACGGTGAGGCCGTGATCATTTCTCGTGGGAAAGGCGCTGTGCGCCTGAGCCGGTGACCCCCGGAAAGGCCTCGGCTGCCGACGTGCGTCGTCGTGCGGGCGCGGTCAGGCCACGTGCCCGGGATCGGAAGCGCTTCCAGCGTCGGCGCGTGACTACCGCCAGCGACATCGGATTCGACTACCGTCCCGGACCGCCCGAAGACGGGCGTGTTTTCCAGGTCGTCCCCTGTATCGACACCATCGCCTTGACTGATCTCACCTTCGGGATCAGCGCGGGTATGCAGCCTGCGGGCGGTCGCTATGGCGGTCTCGTTCCACGTTTTGTCCTGTTCGGGCGAGCGATGAACCATTTCCGCAGATCGTCTCCCTTCCCCCTGGGACACAAGACACCTGTACTCGTGTGCATTTGCGGGGAATTTGGCTGCTGGGGGCTGCTGACCCGCGTCGCCCTGACCGGCAACGTCGTCGTGTGGGATTGCTTCGAACCGCCCTACCGCACCGATCGTGACGACACCCCATTCGGCCCGTTCCTGTTCGACCGCGGTCAGTACGACAAAGCTGTCCAGGCTCTCAGCGCCGAAGTCGACGTCGACGAATGATCGTGTCTGGCAACACCTATCCGCCGAGCAAGCGTCTCGAGGCGTCCAACCGGCAGGCAGGTCGGGTGGACTGACACGAGCATGATTTTTCTACTAACTAGGAGCTATCGCTACATGTCCGGTCTGCTGACCATTCGCCGCATACTCGGTGACCACCCCTTCGCCGAGATCGGCGCGCCTTCGACTGTCGCCGTCCACGAGGAGCGTGACCTCGTCGCCGTAGGCGGCGACCTGGGGTATCTGATGTGGTCCGGTTGCACGACCGCCGACAGGCGCTGGCGACAGTACCGGGTGGGAATCTATGGCGCGCAGGATCTTCGGTGCCGGTTCGTCGTGGAGTCCAGGTGGCCCGTGCATTCGGTGGCCTTTCACCCGACGCTGCAGGTAGTCGCGGTCGGGACCGGAGCGTACGACGGGGGGTACTCCTTCGAGGGCGAGTTGCTGATCCTCGATCTACGCTCGGGGCAGTCGACCTCGGTGCTCTGCTGGGCACGGGAGGTATTGCACGTCGAATGGGCCGGCGAGCGGGCTTTGCGGGTCGTGGTGGCTCCACCTGACGACTTCCCTGACGGCCACTACGACGCCAAAGCGCACTCCTACGCGTTCTCGGCGGTCGTCGAACGGTTCGACTGGAGCAATGTCGCGGGTGGCTCGGTGCAACCTGGAGAGCTCAGCGGGCAGCAAGTCGAATTCCAGCGCCCCGCAACAGGAGTGGAGGCCAGTCGGGGCATCGAGTCGCTTGCAGCCTTGATCGGGCAGCGGTGGCAGCCGCGCCTGCGGGTGTGGGATGTCCAGGAGCTGCCGGACGGGCGAGTGCTGGCCTGCGGGGAAGGTGTTCTGGCCGAATCATGGCTGCCCGACGGGCAACTGGAGTGGCGCGTGCGGGACGAGGAAGGCGGCCGGCAACTCGTGGTCCGTGCCGGTCAGCTCGACGCCTGGGTCAACGTGGAGCGGGGGCAATGGCGCTGGGTGGACGAGGAACGGGTCACCGAGTCACCGCTCGTGGTCCGGGTGTCGCTCGCGGACGGGAAAGTGCTCGACTCGCTACGTCTGGACTCGTCGGTCACGCTCACCACACGCGACGACGGTTGGCTCGCACTACGTTCCACGGACTCGCACCGACAGGGCTGGCTGGCGCTGATCCGCCCTGCGGGCCAAACACCCGAAGAGCGTGTGCCATTCGGCGGATTCGACGCGGGCAACCATGTTTTTCCGATCCGCCACAGCACCCAACTCCTCTTCCTACAGGGCAAGGACCGTGAGGAGCCATGGCAGGGCAAATGCGTCGTTACCGTCGACCCGGCCGGTCGCGACGGTGAGTCCCGGGTGCGGGAGCTGTTCCCCCTCGAGTGGGACACGGAGCGGGCTGGACACCTTTTCGGTGGGCCCGGCATCGAGGTGGGCAGTGCGGGGAACCGGGACTTGGTGCACGCCGGAACTGTGCACGACGGTGCCGGTCTGCTGCCCGGCAACGTCTTCGTTGTCCGGCGCAGCGGCCTGTACGGAGCCGTGCGGTGGGTATTCACCGCCGACTTCCCGGCCACCGCCCTGGACGGGGACGAGAACACGGTCTATGTCGCGTTCAATTCCGGTGAGCTGGTCGCCCTACACACCTGCGACGGGACAGTACGGTGGCGGCAGTACCTGGAAGTCGGCGGCCAACCCGTGGTGCCCCTATCGCTCACACTCACCAGACCGGGGCGGCTGCTGATCGGAACCGTGGACGGACGGATCCTCGACTGTTCGGTCGAGTAGGGCTTCCCGCAGAAACGCAGATTCCTCATCCGTCGAACACCGTGCCGCTACGGACCCTGTCTCCACGCATGCTGGCCGCCAGTCGATCTCGCGAACGCACGCTATTGCCGCGTGGCGCGCGGTTCGAACCGGCCAGGGCCGCATCCGAATGATGAACGGGCTGAGGTTATCTCGCCTCGTCGGGCACGCTGATCTGCCGATGGTGGGCCTTCGGGTGACGCGCGTCAGTGGATGTACTCGAAGGCGGCCTCGCCCGGTCGCCAGCACATCCATGCTCTGTCGACGAACCCGGCGAGGGTAGCGATTTCCGGGCCAACGAGCTTGTCATAGGTGGGACGCAGCGTGATCGCGCCGCTCGGGGTGAGGTCTACCAGTACGTCAAGCCAGCTGTACGAGGTGGTCATCAGCACGTGCACCAGCAGCAGGTCCGGACCGGTTCCGATGGTGCGATATCGGACGCGGATCGGGCCGTCTACCGCGGAATTCAGCTCCAGGTCTATGGGTATGCGGCTGAGGAAGGGATGCGGTCGCCGTGGCCGGGCGGGCGCTCGTGTGTCCGGGTGGTCGATGGTGTCATAGTGCCCCCACGTGCTGCATCCCAGTCCGTTCACACACTCACCGGCCGGGCGGCTGCGACGTCGGGCGCGTTCCGATTCGGCATGAACCGGGCGGCAACAAGCTTGACCGATCGGTCAGCAAGACCTGTATGCTGACAATGCTGACCGATCGGTCAGGGTAATGCGAAGGAGAGATGCGTGAGTTCGACGGTGATGCAGGCGGCGATGGTGTTCACCTCGGGCGGTCCCGAGATGGTTCGGGTGGCGGAGATCGACCGTCCGGTAGCGGGCAGGGGCGAGGTGTTGCTCGAGGTGCATGCCGCCGGATTGAATCCCTCGGATCTGCGGGGTCGCAGCGGCTTCGCGGACCTGCCGGTCCAGTATCGGCCTGCGCTGCAGCGGCCGTCGGTTCCCGGGGCCGACGTCTCCGGCGTGGTTGTCGCCGTAGGTTCGGAGGTCGCGGAGTTCGCCGTGGGCGACCAACTCTATGGTCTGGTGCGTTTCCCGCCGTTCGACGGCCGCGGACACGGCCGTACGCACGCGGAGTATGTGAATGCGCCGGTCACCGATCTGGCACCGAAACCGCAGCGGCTCAGCCACATCGAGGCCGCGGCCGTGCCGATGGCGGCGCTGACCGCCTGGCAGCAGATCCACCGGCAGGGCGCGGTCGAGCCCGGTGAGCGGGTGCTGATCGTCGGCGCAGCCGGAGGAGTCGGGCACTTCGCTGTGCAGCTGGCGCGGTTGCGCGGCGCCAGGGTCGTCGCGGTAGCGTCGAGCCGCCACGAGAAGTTCCTGACCGAACTCGGAGCCGAGACGTTTGTCGACTACACCACCGGGGATCCGATCGCGGCCGTCGGCGCGGTGGACGTGGTGATCGACTGTGTCGGCAGCATCGGAGGGCTCGATGCCGGACGTTGGTTGCCCGCTCTCGTCGACGGCGGTCGCCTGGTTCCCATCACCTTGGCGTTCTATCCGCCCGAGGAGCTTGCGCGACGCAATATCGCCACGGTCGGCCACCAGGTGCAGTCCAGCGGGGCGGACCTGCGCCAGTTGAACGAACTGTTCGATACCGGCGCACTGACCGTTGGCATCGACAGCGTTTACCCGCTGCAAGAGGCCTACCGTGCGCACCAGCGTGCCGAGCAAGGGCACCTACAGGGCAAGATCGTCTTGACCATGCGGGCGAGCGAGCGGTGACCGTCGACCGGCGGGCCGAGATCCTAGCGGCGGCAAGGCTCCTGTTCCTGCGCAAAGGATATGCCGCGACCTCGATCGCCGATATCGCCGCAGCAGTGGGCGCCAGCAAGGCCACGGTGTTCTATCACTTCGGAACGAAGGAAACGATCGCCGCGGAGCTGCTCGAGGCACCGTTCACGGCGGTGACCCAGCTGATCGAACGGGCCCGAACCCGACAGCTCAGCCCTGCGGAGATCCTCAGCGACTACATCGACGGCGCGGCCGAAACCGGTGCTGTGTTCGTAGCTTTCGCCATCGACCCCTCAACGGCCGGCCTCATCCCACAGCACGACGTCGATGCCGCCTGCCGCCGGATCATCGAGCTCCTCGCCGGCCCGGACCCTACACCGGCAGACCGTATTCGCGCACGAGCAGCGTTCGCCGCCGCCCAGACCGTGGTACCCGCGTTGCAGGAACACCAGGGCTTGCTCGACGACGGTGCGCGGGAGGAGATCCGCGCTGCCGCCCTTCGAGCGCTGAATGCGGACCCGAGTCCCTGACCTGTTCTCGGCGACCATCGGACAGAACCGGAATCTGTTCCGCTCGGTCAGGTGCCGGGCAGTGTATGCCTGCTCTATGCCGCATACCGCGCTGACCGAACCGGCCAGCGCGAGGCATCGGCGGCCGAAACCTGCTGCGGCACAGAACGTCCGCTTCTGCCGAATTGAGTGCACTGCGGACGGTGATTGCGGCCGATACCGTGGCTTCGTGTATTGGGATCCGCTGCCGACTGTCATTGCCTCGCAAACGCTTCCGAGCGCAGGCTCCGAGCAAGGTTGCCAGCTTGGCCCGCCGGGTGACTATCTGCGAGGTGAGTGGGCAGAACGGGATTGGCGCAATGTTCCCGGTCCGTTCTACGGGGCTGGTACCGATTCGTGCTGGGCCGGGCGGCTCGTTGCCCCGGAGCACATCGTGTACGAGGACGACTTCGGGAGCGAAGTGGTGTTCCGCCAACCCCGTAACGTGCGAGAGACGCAGTTGGTGCTGACAGCAGCGGCGAGTGACCCATTTTGCGCCTATGCCTACGACGGTGATGACCACTGGACCCTGGAGCTGATCCGCCGCTGGTGGGCTGAGCGTGCACGTCTGACGGAATGGATCGACCGTGTCGATCATGCCTGGTCGGCCAGCGAGCGTGAAGACGAACGCGAGAATGCCCAGGGCCTACGCACCTACCGCCGCTACGTGAACGACGGACTCGAAACGTACCTGCGGGAATACGGGTTCTGGCTCGAGCATCGGCGCGCACCCAAGCCTGCCGAAATTCTCCCCGACCTGAACCATTGACCCAGGCCGCGCTCCTAACCAGCCGCTTGACGCGTAGCTCGAAGTGGCCACCGCGCAGCAGGTCTGAAGATCAACGCGCAGAGACGATCGCGTCCAGGCGTTTCGCCCGCTGAGCCTCGCTGGGTACGGACAACTTCGTAATAATGCCGACGACGCCTCGGGGGTGGGAGGGCCTGCGGAGGGAAAGGGCGAGCATCAGGTCCACTGACGGCCGCCCCATCACTTCCGCCACCTTGTGATCCATGCGATATACGACACGTCGAAACCACAACATGTGCGCGACGGCACGGCCGATCGCGTACGACGCCAATGCCGCCGCGATCACCTGCCAAGGCGGTGTGCCGTGCTCGCCCGCGACGAATCCCACCACCATCACCGCTGGCAGCAGCGAAAGGCTGACAGCGAGCGGGACCCTGCGCGCCCCTGTCTTGATGAGGTCCAGGATCACCATGGCACTCGCTAGCGCGCCGTCCTTCTCGGCTGCCGAGAGCTTGCCGAAGGTGGCCCCGACCACGATGACCGGTTGCCTTTTCCTCAACAGCGGCCGTATCCCGTCCGAGCTCCACTGCGGCACGTTCCCTGACTCGGCGTGCGGGGGCTGTGCACCGAGTTTCTCCGCAAGTTCCTCTGTGCGCGTGTTGATTTGATCGAGATCCATGCGGCCATGATCTTCCGCCCCGCGGGGCGCGGCAAGCCGTGGGCGTCATCGCACAACCTGATCGCTCCGCAGAGGTCTCAGCCGAGTATCCGGAACTGCCTCTGACCGCGCTGACAGAACCGGCCAGCGCGGGGCGCCGGCGGCCGGAACCTGGTGCGGTGCAGAACGTCCGCTATTGCCGAGTTGAGGGCGTTTATGCCAGTTCTCACCGCCGTCCTACCGCTAGGTTCGGCTGATGCCCACCTTCGAGGAACTCCGCCGCCACCGCGAACCAATGCCCTCCGAAAATCCGTGGGTCAACGGCCCACCCCCACCGGAAACGATCACGATCGCCCCGTATAACCCCGAGTGGCCGAGCCGTTTTCAAGGCATGATTGCCGATATCCGCGCGATGCTCGGCGATTCGGTCCTGGATATCGAACACGTCGGGTCCACTTCCGTTGAAGGCCTGGCCGCCAAAGATGTCATCGACATGGTTCTCACCGTCGCCGATCCACGCCAGGAGAGCGCCTACGTTCCCCTGCTCGAACGCCTCGGTTACGACCTCACGGTTCGAGAGCCGTCCTTCCACGAGCATCGGTGCCTGCGGCTGGCCGACCCTCGCGTGAACCTGCACGTGTTCGGCCCGAACTGCCCAGAGACCATCCGAATGCGTATGTTCCGCGACTGGCTGCGCACCCACGCCGAAGATCGCGCACTCTACGCGGACGCCAAACAAGCGGCGATCCCCGGCGGCGGCAACGTCATGGACTACAACGCGCGTAAACAGCAGGTGATAAACGAGATCTACGAACGCCTCTTCCATGCTGCCGAGGTGCAATAGACAATCTCCGGACCGACGTCCGCAAAGGCCGCATACCGGGCTGATCTATTCCGCCGACCGCACGGCTCGGCTCGTCCGGTTGTGTGCCGGTTCAAGCAGATGGAATGGACAGATCGCGGCCATCGAGCACTTCGATCCCGGTCACCGATCTGTCTTCGGGATCGAAATTCAGCAAGGCGATTGTCTCGCCATCACGTTCCAGCTCAATGATTCCCGGGCTGGGAGAGCCGGCCGGTGCGGTCAACAGGACCGGACAGGTGGGTGTGCAGGTGCGCCGACCGTAGAACCACAGATCCTGGATGGTCCGGGCGAGCCGAGCGTCCTCGTCCATCAACAACTCGGCGACCTCGGTGGCCAGGACGGGAAAAACCTCAGCCAGGCGCGGAAACTGAACCGCCGTCATGCCCGAACGATACAGCGATCAGAGCGCGAGAGATCTATATCTGCTCACCGAGACCCGAACGACAAACATCCGTTACTGCCGCATACCCGCTGACCGAACCGGCCCAGCGCGAGGCGCCGCCGCCCGAAACCTGCTGCGGCACAGAACGTCCGCTATTGCCGAATTGAGGCTGTTCAGGCTTGGCTCACGATCGACCGTCTGCTGGTCGGTTCGATGTCGGGTCGGCGATCCGCCATGGCGGGTTGAGCCGATTGTCTCCGGCGTAGAACAGGCACAGCCGATGGCCGTCCGGATCGCGCAGCCATGCCTCTCGCCACAGCCACGACATGTCGGCCGGCAGGCTGTCGAACACCACGCCCGCACCGGCTAGCCGAGCGCATTGGTCGTCGAGGTCATCGGACTCGAAATAGATAGAGACCTGTTCGCCGTCGGGCACGGATTCGACCAACTCGACCGAAAACGTGCTGCCGCCATCAGGACATTGGAACCGCAGATAGTTGTCGGTCTTGACGATCAACTGCATTCCGAGCAGTCCATAGAACCGCTCGGACCGGCCAAGGTCGGTGGAACCGATCGTGATCTGATTCAGCCGCATCCAGCCACTGTGCAACCTCAACCGCGCTACAGGTCAACCTATCGGGCGAGCCACGCTCGCCGAAGATAAGCCGGTCGCCCGATTCGAGGCCGGCCGAACGCACCATAATGCCGATGAGACGATGTCCGGGTCTCGTACTTGTTCATTGCTGCAATGATCTACCCGGTCAGGGCTTTCGAATGGCAGTCACGATGAACAGGGTCGCCGAGGCGAAGAATGGTTCGCTGGCGAGGCCGCGGAGCCAGCGGTCGGCCTGCTCTCTCGTCAGGTAGTCCGCGGCGACCGCACGCTCACAGACTCGTCCGAACCCGAATACTCGGTCCGCACTACGGATGTCGCGAAAGACTGTCGTGATCGGCAGCACGTCACTGACGTCGAAGCCGGATTGCAGGGCGAGAGCGGGCAGCTTTCGACCGATCGCGCCGTTGCGGACAGCGATATCGGCGACGAAATGGGTGTAGGCGCGCGAGAGCTCCTGGTCGTGATGGTCGACGACCAGGGTTTCCCAGTCCGGTTCTGCGAAGACTGCCCTGGCGTGGGGCCGCAGGACCCGGCGTATCTCGTGCAGAACGACCGCAGGCTCTGCCACGTGCTGCAGAACTCGATCGGTGCGGGCACGATCGGCGCTGACGTCGGGCAGGAAAAGCTCATGGATATCGTTGTGGTACAGCTTGATTCGCGAGTCGGCGGAATGCTGGGCGGATGCTTCGGCGACAGCCGCCGCATCGATGTCGATGCCGATTACAAGCCCGTCTGGTTCGGTCGCGTCTGCGAGTGCCGCCAAATCGGCTCCAGGACCACATCCGAGATCGACGACGGTATCTCCCGGCCGAGCCTCTAGTTGTGCCAATGCGATCGCCTTGTAATGACGGCCGATATCGGAATCGGCGAGACGGCGCAGGTAGTTACTCGGACGGTGTGTCTCGAATACGAAGTTTTCCACCGGGTCGAGGCTACGTGCGGCGCGACGGCGGCAACGCCATTCACGACCTTCCTCTACAACAGCTTCATAATATCCGCACATGCCGTATACCGCGCTGACCGATCCGGCCAGCGCGGGGCGTCGGCGGTTGGAATGTGATGCGGTGTAGAACATCCGCTCATCAGCGTAAGTCGTTTTGTGTCAAGCGGTTCGGTCGGTTGTCCTCGGTTTGTCGTCGTCCCGGCATAGCGGTAATGGGGTTGGTCACCCTGCAGCGTGTAATCGGGTTGTGGTGACGACAGGCCGGGGCTGCCCATGATGAGCGGCGAGATCACCGGTGTGTCTCGATGCCGCGGAGGGCTCGCCCCGACCGACCGCTCGACGCGCCGCCGCTCAGGCGGCGGTCGAGATCTTGGCGCGTGTGGTGCCGTGGGTGGCGATATGGGGGTCCCAGGGTTGTCGGGTGGTGATGACGGCGTGTAGCTGGCGCAATATTGCTGCGGCGATCACGGTTTGGGCTTGGGTCGGGGTGAGCCGATTGGTCTCGCGGCTGGTCAGATGCTTGTAGCGGGCGGCATAGACCGTGTTGGCGCGTTGGGTGCCCCAGACCGCGCGCCAGGCGGCCACTCGCAGGCCGGGGTGGCCTTGGCCGGTGAGCTTGGTGCGGCCGGTGAAGGTTCCCGATTGCCGCTCGCGGGGCGCCAGACCGGCGTGTTCGACCATCGAGCGGGCGGTGGGAAACCGTGTCGGGTCACCGGTTTCGGCCAGCATGGCAGCGGCTGCGACCGCGGACAGCCCGGGAATCGAGGTGACGAGCTCGGTCAGTCGCAGCTCGTCGAGCACCGCGGTCATGCGCTGCTCGACCTCGGCCAGCCGCCGCCCGGATTCGCACCAGTCGCCCAGCAACAATTGCACACGTTCGAGCGCGCCGCGTCGATGCGCGCGCACTCCGGCTGAATCACTCAGGGCCGCAAACAGATTCCGGATGATCCGCAGCGACGGGCGCTGCCCACCGGTGCGCGCGATTTCGCGCCGGACTGCCTGTTCGAGGCGGGCCTGGCCGAGCCTGTGAGTGCGGGCCAGGTCCCCGTTGTCGCGTCCGCAGATCACCCGCAGCATCGCCACCCATGATCGCGATCGGAACGGTTGACGCGCTGTTTCCAGCGCGGCCGGCCACACGCATTCCAGCAGGGCCCGAATCTGCTGGACCTGGGAGACCATCTCCACCAGCAATTGTTCGCGGCGGGCCCCCAGATGCCGCAACCGGCCCCAGGTCTCGTCGACCGGCTCGGGCACATAGCAGCGCAGCTGCGCGGTCAACCGGGCGATGAGCACCGCATCCTTTTCGTCGGTCTTGTCGCAGGTGAGATCCTCGGCGCGGCGTGACCATGACGTCATCGCCGGTTGCACGCACACGAACGCCATGCCCCGATCGGCGGCCAGCTGGCCCAGCACCCGCCAGCGATGCCCGGTCGGCTCGCATGCCACCGTCACCCCGGCGAACCCGGCCGCCGAGGCGCGCTGCCCGGCCCAGTCCAACGCCACACCCATATCCCAGGCGCGGCACCGGAATGTTCTGCGGGCCAGCACTTTCGAATCGTGGTCGGTCACTACGACCATCTGCTTGCGGTCGGCCAGATCGACACCGACGATCGCATTCGAGGTCGGCACCAGCGCCCGCAACCTGCTCAAACGCGCATTACGGTTGCGATCACCCCGCGACAAGCGACTACCGTTACCCAGGGAACGTCCTCCTACCCGCGATGGGACACCAAGCCCGACAAGCGCATCAGGAGGACGTTCCCCATGTCCAGACACCCGAGGCGCAGAACGTCTTTCTATGCCGATGAGCGAGTGGCGCATCTGGCGTTGGTTGCGGCTATGCGCGACCGGCGTCGGATGGGAGGAGGCGGGCCGGCTGACGGGCGGCGGCATCCATCGGCGCCTCACCCGGCGACCAGATGGCGGCAGCCGAAGCGATTTCAGATGGTGGCCTTGGCTGCCGCGATGATCAGGTTGGCCACGGCGTCCGGCTGTGAGATGGACACTGCGTGGGATGCTTCCACGCGGACCACCGAAGATCCGGCACGCGCGGCCATGAACTCCTGGGCTTGGGCCGGGATCGCGTTGTCCTGCGTCGCGATCAGCGCCCACGACGGCAGGCTGCGCCAAGCCGGCTCACCCGACAGCTGGGCCGTAACCGCTTGCTGGCGCACCGGGCGCTGAGTGACCGCCATGATGTCCGTGGTCGCTTGGGGGAGGTCTCCCGCAAGGAGGTCCTGGTAGTGCTCGGGCAAGATCCGCAGCTCCACCTGGCCGTCGGACTCGATCACGCTGAAGGTGTCCGAGCCCATCTTGGCACCGGGGAAGCGGGTGGCGTTTTCGAGCGTGTCCTCGCCCTCGTCTGGCTGGAATGCGGCGATGTAGACCAGGGCGCTGACGTTTGACACCTCACGCGCGGCGCGGGTGATCACGGCGCCGGCGTAGGAGTGGCCCACCAGGACGACCGGGCCGTCCTCGGCCCTGGTGACAGTGGCGACGTACTGTGCATCGGATTCCAGGTCGCGTAGCGGATTGGCCGCGGCTATGGCGCTGTAGCCCTCCTTCTGGAGTCTGGCGACGACGTCGCACCACATGGAGGAATCGCCGAACGCGCCGTGCACCAGGACGATCGTGGGTGTAGTCATGGGTAGCTCCTTGCTGGTAGAACGATCGGTCTGTCTGCGAGACATACCGCCTACCCTGTTGCAACTCACGGTCGGGCGTCCAAGACTGATCGGGTGGCCGGCGATACCGCACGGGTATCGGTCGTGGTCAGGGGCTGGACACGATGGGCTGGTGGAGACGCGGGAGTTGCGATACTTCGTCGCCGGAGACCCCTAGTCGCGCGGTCTCCACCGATGAACCGCTCGTCCGCCAGGTTGTAGAACGCAACATTCGCTTCTGCCGCATACCGCGCTGACCAAACCGGCCAGCGCAGCGTACCGGCGGGTTGGGTGATTCATCCTGGGTCAGGCTGCGCACTGACCAATCGGCCGGGCGACAGGTGGTCTTGTACGGTGACTTCATGGGGGAATCGTCGCCATCCCGGCCGCGCTCAACACAATTGACCTCGCCACTTGGCATGCCGGACCGTTCACCGGCCCGGAAACGCCCGGTATGGCCGTGGATCGCGGTGATGGCAGTGGTGCTGGCCGCCGCAATCGGCGCCGCGGTAATCGTCTTGGCCTGATTCGGAAACGGGCCAGCGGCATGAGCCCGCGGGGACCGGGGTCGTGCAGCCGCCAGGGAGCCGACCTCCAGTCACTGCCCGAACGCACTCTATTGCCGCATACCGCGCTGACCGAACCGGTCAACGCAGCGCGGCTGATCGCGAGACCGCCCATGCCCAAAGGGCGCGGAAGATCAAGTGGCGGTCGCGGTTTCGAGGCGAAAGAACACCACCATGTCTGAACGCCAGAGTCAAGTTGACTGCTCGTACTCGAGCTGGCCCTGACTGAACGCGAAGCACCGGCCCGCCGCCACCGACGTCGGCTTGTGGTGATCTCGCCGGACCGTCGCTCAGTAGGCCGCGACCGCACCGTCGAGAGCGGCCTGCAACTCCTCGCGAACCAGGCCCGTGATGTCGGCGGGTTGTGAGGGCAGTTCGCCGACCGGCCTCCCGAAGTAGAAGCTGGCCGACCGGACATCCGCCTTGCTCAGTTCGGCGGCGGGATCCTCCCGGGGGCCATAACTGAGTCCGAGACTGACCAGCACCGGGTCCGCACCGAGTTCGCGAGCACGACAGACGATGTGCCCGATACCACCGCCCAGTTCCAGCACCCGCGTGTGGTCGACGTAGTTGCAGGTCCCTTCGGGGAACAAAGCGATGCTGTCGCCCCGCGCCATGACCTCCGCACAGGTGTCGATCAACCGCCGCGACGCGGCGTTGACCGAGGAGCTCTCATGGTCCTTGCTGCGAAATACCGGCATGCCGCCCATCATGTCGAGCGTGCTCCGCAGTTTGGGTTCGGCGAAGACCTCATGCTTGGCCAGCACCCTGGTGTGCCCGATGACGGGCCGCAATGGACTGCGCCAGGCCGCCGCGCTCACCGTGTAGGGGTCCTTCTCCGACAGATGATTGATCGAGATGACCAGCGGCCGACCTTCGGAGATGAAGTCCCGCAATTCTTTCCGCGCCCCCGCCGCGAAGCCCACCCGCGGCTGGAAGCGACGCCCGAGCAACCAGTACGCCGCCTTCGCCTTCAACAGACTCTGTCGATGATCGCGGTAGTAGTCGTACACGGCGTCAAAGTTTTCGAGGGCGACCTCGGGCGGTTGCATGCCAACAGCGTATCGCCGGCATACCACGGCCGATCACAGCACAGCTGCTACACCCACGCCATCCACCAGCGCAAACTGCTGATGATTAGCACCTGGTGGATCGTTTCCATGTGGGCGGCGGCGATTCGCCCATCTACGCCTTCGACCCGAACCAACTTGAGGTCCCAGCACTGACAGTGGACACCAGCAACGGCTATCAAACCAGCCATCGAGGTGATGGCCCAATTCATCGCCCGCCCCAGCGGCCGTGGCGACGGTACTGATCGCGCCCCAGTTGGGGCGACGCCGGACCGCCCGGCATCCTTCGAAACCGCGCTCATCGACGACGACATCATCGAAAGGCGTTCGGTGCTCCCTCGTAGACGGGCCTGGTCGTGGACTGATCTGAATCGACGCCGCTCGACTGGCCCCGTTCGGTTCAGAGACCCAGCTGGCTCAGCATCGGTCCGATGATCGGCAGGGAATCGGCGCTGCCCGTGCCGCCGGTGGCCGGATTGCAGTTCTGCCCAGCGGGCGCCTGGTCGACCACAGTGATTTCCTGAGGACCGATGATGCCCCCGCCGCCGGCTTGAATGCCTCGCCACCACAGGGTGTGGGTGCCGCTGGTGGTGGGGGTCCAGGAAGCCGTGGCATCCTGGCCGTGCTGGATGGGCTGCTCGCTGCCGATCATGGTCGCGGTGTTCAAGTTCTTGCCGTCAAGGAAGTAGTAGGACGAGATACCGGTCTGAATCTTCGATGCCGGCACGGTGAGTGTGTACGTCTGGTTGACGCACTGGACCGTACCCGAAACCTGGATCCAGTCGTCGGCGGCGGCCGTCGAGGCCATCGACACCGTGGTCGCGGCCAAGACCGCTATGCCGGCGGCGCACGAGCCCAGACGCGTCAGGCTTTGATACTTCAAATCGCACTCCTTGCCCTGGATGTTCTCACCAAATGTGTTGTTGCGCTAGAAAGATCGGTTCGTCGTTCGGCAAAGTCACGGCATCAGATTGCAGGATTGACCCGACATGAGGCCCAGGGGGCACAACAGAAGCACTCGCAGTATCGCGAGTTCCGATGAACTGACCGACCCAGTTGCCGCTGAACCGGAATCGTCGCCGGTGGCGATGGCGGCCGCGCTGGACTGCTCAGGGTCGAGAGCGACAGGTGCGGCCTGCGCGGTGCCGACGGCGAGCACGCCAGCAATAAGACAGCTGACCAGTACTTGTGGGAGTTGACTTCGCAGAACCGTTTTCATCGTCGTCTCCTTCGGATTGCGCTGCGTAGAACTCTAGGAGGAGTCCGTCTCACAGGACTGCCGCGAATTCTGGGGGCCCGCAATCACGTAACGAGCTCGATCGACCGTTGGATAACCAACCCCCGTCGGGCCGTGGCCGGCTCGCCTGCCACGGTGTTCTCGACGCAAGCCCCAGAAGTATGAGCGTCCACGCCCGTGCGCGATGCCGAATCGGGGCCGCTGCCGAACCATCATGCCGCGCAGCGGATCCCATCCGACCCATGCAAGCCCGGCAACGCCCAACCAAACGCACTACATTGCCGCATACCGCGCTGACCGAACCGGCCAACGCGGGTACGTGGAAGATCAACTGGCCGTGCCGATCCGAGGCCGAAACGTCCGCTATTGCCGATGAGCGGAAGTCGGACGAGCTGCGCGAGCAGGGTGCCAAGTCTCAGCTTGCGCGCAGGGAGCGTCGGACATCTCTGCTCAGGGGGCCGGATCGGTTACCACAGGAATCTCCACAGCGGTGCGGGCACACGCCTTTTGAGTTCATCGAGACTTCCCCAGCCCTTGTAGACGAGGTTGGGGGCGTACAGAAACCATTCCAGCGCAACAGTGAGCGCTTCGTTATCGTCTTGCGGCGGGTTAGCTACCCGCAACACCAACTCGTACTCGCTCAACGCGATCAGCTCCGCGCCCCAATGCCCTGCCCACCTGCGCAACAACGTTGCGTGGTCCGCGCCGTCGAGATCGAAATCGCGCGCGCCGCTCCAATTCAACAGATGCGGCACCAGCCATGGATTCGGCGCGGGCACCAGCGCCAATCGATCGGCCTCCTCGAGTTCGTCAACGGCGATCCACGCATCAGCCCAGTCGAATCCCTCGTAGTCGCGATCTTCCTCGGTGAGCACATAGGTACTCAGAAGAATCGGGTCCTCGTCGTCGCACGGCCCTTCGGCGTCGCGCGGCCCCTCGACCTGGGCACGTTCGAGCCATGCTCGTCCATCCTGCACAGCTGCCGCGGCGACCTGCTGGTCGCCTGGAGCATTCAAACTTGCCTCGATGAGTCCCAGAAGCACAGGCCATAGTCCTGTGCGCTCGTATACCCCACGCGCACGCTGCCACAAATCGGTGGCCGGATACCCCGGTTCGACCTCGCACATCCACACCGTGCAACCACCGACCGTCCTGGTCGCTCGTGTCAGCGGCGGCAATTCGACCCCGAGCGTGGCGAAAAATGCAGTCGGATCTTCGTCCCCGACCACCACATCAACGGACGCAGCCGCAACCGAGTCCGGTCGAAATTCGGCTGCCCCAAGCGCATTGGACATGGCTCGATCCAAGCACACCACGACCGTCTGCCGCTGATCACACGGCTCGACCAGCCAGGGACACCGCCTCGAAAGGTCCACGGATCAAGGCCATCTCGGATCGCCGAGCGTACTGTTCTAGCCGAGTTGAGTACCTCAAACCTGTCGCAGCCTGCCTTCATCAGCCCGAGTGTCGTTGTGACTGCTTACGATTCGCTGCGTGTCACATTGCTTGCAGGTGTACCTCGCCGATTTGACGGAGCTCGAGGCGGTCATCGGGTCCAACGACGAGGAGTTTCTCAACCGACTACTGGCCACACTCCCCGACCATGATCCGGACGACGGCTGCTGCGAACCGTGCGAGTCTCCCGACTGCGAGGGCGCCGATTGTGAGGAGTGCTACCGCTGCGAGGAGGCGCAGCATCCGCAGGCGCTTCGGACGATCTTTGCAGGCGGCCCCTTAGACGAGGACTACGCCCACGCCTACGTCTCAGCGTTGGAATTGATCTGTGAAAACCTTGGCCGGGGCATCGGCGGTGTGAACTTCTGGTTCGGTTACAAGGGTCTTCCTGATGTGATTCTGGATCTGGCCAGCGACATGGACGGTGATCCGTTCCCATCTACCGACTCGAACGGGTGGGGGCATCTCGGCAAGGAAAGTTGCGCGGAGTTGCTGGCCAAGTGGGAGGCCATCGCCGCGGGACCCGACGACCACGGCGGCTACGCCGACTGCATCGTCGAGTGGTTCCGTCAATCCACAGCCGCTGAAAAGGATCTCATCGGTTTCTGGGCTGGTTAGCGGTCAATCGATCTCGGCGGCGAAAACATCCGGCACGCATATCCGCTCATGCCGCATACCGCGCTGGCCGAACCGGCCGGCCCGGGGCATCGGAAGATCATCGGGCAGAGCGTCGTATAGCCGGCGGCAGTGCTCGCCAATGCTGATGTGAGATGGGTTGTGGTGCAGGCCATCCGGAATGTCGTGAGGTATGCCCTTGTTTGGTGAAAGACACCGCCTCATGTCACGTGGACACCAGAATCGCACTCCTGGACAGGATCTCCGGGCACATATCGAGCGAACGCTGTCGAACGATCGACGCTCGCCGCGTGGTCGGCTCTGGCGTTTCAGCTCGGATTGTCGGCGTGGGTGAGGGTTTCCCACATGGAGAACATGTCCAGCCCGGCTGGGCGTTGCTTGTCGGTGAGGCGCTCGGTATCGGGGAGGTCCAGGTGCATGCGGTTGTGCAGGGCGTTGTAGGCGACTTCGGTGATCGGGCCGAGTTCGCGTTGTAGCTGCCCTCCGCAGAGCCAGGTCGGCATCGGTTGGCCGAGTTGGTATTTCGAATGTAGTTCGAGGGCGACGCGGAGGCGGTCGGCCACTTGGGGGTAGAGGTCGTGTTGTTGGATGCGGCTGGTTTCGGCGATGTGGGCGATGGCTGACAGGCCGTATCCGGTGTGCGCGAAGTCGCGGCAGGTTTCCTGTGCGACGCCGTCGACGAGCGTCGATTGGCCCCACCAGTATTTGGTGATCTGATCCGGGGTGGAGGCGTGGGTGCGGACCGAGATCCGCGGTTGCGGACCGTCCGAGGTGAGGTAGATATAGGCGGGGACGCGATCGAGGTACATCGTTGCCGCCGTGTCGTAGGCGTGGCGATCTTCGAGGAAGACGCCGATGCCCTGGGCGGCCTCGATCATCGACAATTCCCAGTTGCCGTTCGAGGTGGAGCCGGTGATTACCTTGGGCAGGTACACGTTTCGCAGCAGGTCCTGGAATCGAGCCAGATCCGGCCAGCTGCCCGAATAGGTGTAGCGGACGATCTCGGCCGCGCGGGTCCACACCGAGGCCGCCCAGCCACTCTGTAGTGGGGCGTTGCTGCCGGTGTGATCGGTGAGCGTCGCCGACCACGCATCCATGACCTGAATCGACTTCCGCGCATAGCGCTCGTCACCGGTCAGATACCACGCCAGCGCGCTGGTGTAGGCGGCGTCGGCGTCGCGCCGCTCATCACTGCACCCGTTGTCGGGGTGGTCGTAGGGTCCGCAATCAACGACTGCCCGCGGCTTCGCCACATACCCGAGGCTCGCGTACTGGCTCGCCATCATCGCGTCGAAGGCCGCCTTCCACGGCTGCGCCTGCGCCCGCACCTGCTGCCGCACGAAATCCAATTGCCCCCGCGACTCCAACACTCCCGGATGCACGAACCCCGCGGCGTCGG
This sequence comes from Nocardia sp. NPDC101769, assembly GCF_044766925.1. NCBI lineage: Bacteria > Bacillati > Actinomycetota > Actinomycetes > Mycobacteriales > Nocardiaceae > Nocardia > Nocardia sp. NPDC101769. Next base: position 160,675 of record NZ_JBIWMX010000008.1, read on the forward strand.
CGACAACGGTCGACGTCTCCGCCGAATGTGATGTCTCCGAGGGCGATCCGCATCCGATGAGCGAGCCGACGATCACAACGACGGTCAGAGCCAGCCGGAGGGTCCGGACCTGACGATTGACACGAGACGACCTCACCGCATCCCCAATCAGGCAGCATTCAACGACAATTCGGCCGTTCGGGTCCCGAAGGGCACGCCTGGATCGACCACGCAGACAGTACACCCGGTCGCCTCCGACCCACGGTGAATGACCGAGCCCGGCCTCAGTGCTGTGGATCGAGCTGAATATTTGTCACCACGGATCCACGGGTCGAACACTTCGTCGTGCCGCTCATCGGGAATCGCCGACCGCGCGCTTTCCGGCGTGTGCAAATATTTCGCAATGGCTGGTGGAACGCATATGTGGCCGGTGGTCGACCTGGCAGATCTGCTCGACGTCCTCGATCTGACGGAGGTCGACGCGGGTCGGTTCCGTGCTCGCAATGTCACCTCGACGCTGCCGACGACGCTCGGCAGTCAGACGCTCGCGCAGGCCGTGGTCGCCGCGGAGCGCACGGTGCCGCGGATGGCCGTGCAGTCGCTGCACGGTGTCTTTCCGCGCGGTGGGTATGCCGACCGCGACGTCGATGTGGCGGTCGAGGTGGTGCAGTCGGGGCGGGCGCTCGCGACGGTCCAGGTTTCGTTCTCCCAGGAGGGGCGCGAGCACGCGCGGGTGCTGACGATGCTCAGTGCGGAGGAGCCGGACTTCCTCGGCCACGGTGCGCACCTGCCCGAGGGGGTGCCGGGGCCGGAGGAGTGCGAAGAACTGCCGTGTGCGCTGTTGCCCTGGGAGGTACGGACATTCGGCGGAGCGGACGCGCTCGCGGCCGAACTGTCGGGACCACCGGCACTGGATGTGTGGATGCGCTGTGACAAGGCGCCGGATCTGCCCGGCCTCGGTCGCGCGTTGCTGGCGCACGGCAGCGAGGGCTTCCTGGGCCCGGTCGCGATGCGCCCGTACCCGCAAACCGAGATCGCGCGCCGCGGCGGCCGCGGCACGGCCGCCATGCTCGCCCAGACCGTCACCTTCCATCGGCCGTTCACGATGCACGACTGGTTGTTGCTGCACTGCGAGAGCCCCTTCGCCGGTGGCAGCCGGATGTACGGCCGCATCCAGATCTTCACCCAGGCCGGCGATCTGGTGGCGTCCGTCTCCGCTCAGGGCCTGATGCGCCAGGCCGGCTGACCAGCCGCCTCGAACGCGCGCACCGGCGGCCGCTACTCGAGCCCACCCTGTCCAACCCAGGTGAGGCCGCCGGGTTTGTAGCCTGGACGGGGTGGATGCTGTGGACTTCGGTGACGAGCCCGGTGCGGCGTGGGACTTCGCGGGTCCGGACGATGCCGGACGGCCGGGCGGCGCGCTGATCGGTTACCGCGATATCGGCGGGGCCGGACTGGACCTCCGGGTTGCCGGGACGACGGCAGTCACCATGGTGATCGGCTTCGGTGCCGGCGCGGTGCTGGTCGACGACGTTTTCGGGCGGCGAACTCTCGACGGGTTCGCTGCAGGGCTTGCCCTTTCGGCCATGCGCGTACGCAGCGAACGAGCCGCGTGTATCGAGATTCGCCTGTCGCCGATACAGGCGTACTCCCTGTTGGGTCTTCCCCCAATCGATCTGGGCTGCGGCGCAGTCGCCCTGGAGGATCTCTGGGGACCGCGGGTTCGGGTACTGCGCGAGCAGCTCGCCTCCGCCCCGGCTTGGGGCGAGCGTTTCGCACTGACGAAATCGTTTCTGGCACAGTGCGATACCCCGAGTCGTTCGCCGGACCCGGAGGTGCTGGAGGCCTGGTTTCGAATCGAGTCCGCGCACGGCCGGTTGCGGATCGGCGAACTCGCCCGATCGCTCGGCTGGAGTCATAAGCGGCTGGGGTCGCGTTTCGAGTCCCAGATCGGACTCACCCCCAAGCGGGCGGCGATGCTGGCCCGATTCCGGTATGCCGCCGACAAACTGGTGGCGGGGTCCGCCGCCGATGTTGCGGTGGAGTGCGGGTACGCCGATCAGGCTCACCTGTGCCGGGATGTATCGATCTTCACGAATGGCACCCCGAGGGCTCTGACCGCACATCATCTGCCCGCCATCGCCCGGCACCGGTACCGGGCCTGGGGAGAATTCTTCCAATACCGGGCCAGGTAGCCCGGTCGATAGTGGTGGCCTCCGACATCGACAACGAGAGGACACGTGTCGTGACGACCACCCTCGATTCCACGCAGCTGCGCGCCGCCCTGGATGCCGTCCACCGTGCGGGCATGCCGGGAATCTTCGCGGAAGTCCGCGCCGGCGACCAGATCTGGTGTGGCGCAGCCGGAGTCGCCGACATAGCAACCGGCCGACCCGTCTCCAGCGATATGCGCCACCGCGTCGGCAGCATCACCAAGACGTTCACCGCCGCCGCCGTACTGCGGCAGGTCGACAACGGTGAGATAGAGCTCGACGCACCGATCGGCCGCTACCTGCCCCGCCAGGTTCCCGGGGATCGGGGTGCGGCGATCACGGTACGGATGTTGCTCAACCACACCAGCGGCCTGGCCGAATACCTGCCCTATGCCTACCCGTCGCTCGCGGCCTTTCCGGACCTGGCGAGGACGACGCCGGACAGCCTGGACGACAACCGATTCACCTGCTTCCACCCGGTCGAGCTGATCGAGATGGGTGTCTCGGCGCCCGCCACTGGGGCCCCGGGTGGCACTCCCGGGATCTACTCGAACACCAATTACCTTCTGCTGTGCGAACTTCTGGAGTCGGTGTCCGGCGCCTCGGCCGAGAAGTGCATCACCGGCGACATCATCGAGCGCGCCGGGCTGCGGGACACCGAGTTCCCGGCCGGATCGCACATCGACGGGCCGCACTCCCTGCACTACGAGTCGTGGTTCGGCATGATCGAACCGCCGCGCGACTACAGCGTTTTCGACATGTCATGGGTCGGACCGGCGGCGTCACTGATCTCCACCGTCGCGGACCTGAACCGCTTCTTCGGCCTACTGCTGGCCGGCGAAATCATCAGCCGCCCAGCCCTGGCGGAGATGCAGCGCACCGTTCCGGTCATCTCGTTCGAGGGCAAGACCCTCGACTACGGTCTCGGCCTCCACAGGCTGCCGGCTCCCGGCCCCGCCGCCTTCTGGGGCCACGACGGCTCCGTCTGGGGCGGCGGCGCGATCTCGATGACCAGCGTCGACGGCACCCGCCAACTCTCCGCCGCCGTGAACCTCCAACGCTGGAACCGTCCCGCCATCGCATCGCGGCCCCATCCCATCGACGCCGCCCTGCAAGCTTTCATCCACCAGGCGCTCGCGTAGCGGCGTGTCCCGCCATCGGAAGTAGCGGGGGAGCCCGGCTCGTTCGGAGCCGGGCGCACCTCCCGCGCGGGAATCTCGGGGCAGACGCGCCCGCTCGAACCGGATCAGTACGCGAGGAAGAGGATCTCGTCGCGGGAATAGTCGTGATCGGGGTGCCGCTCGGCGAGGTGGGCCTGGGTCTTCTCGACCAGGTCGTCCTCGTTCTCGCCGCGAATGTATTCGCCGCACGGGCAGCTCAGGCGGGTCTTCATCATCTACTCCCAATGTGATTGCGGGGGACGGCTTCTCGTCCGATCCGCGCCCGATCGAGTATGCACCGGGCGATCCGCCCGGCGATACGGTGGCCCGGCTACCCGTACCGGACCCGCCAGTGCTTGATGCCGTTGATCCATCCCGACCGCAGCCGCTCGGGCGCGGCGACCTCGGACAGGTCCGGCATCGCGTCGGCGATGGCATTGAACATCAGATCGATCTCCAGCCGGGCGAGATTCGCGCCGACACAGTAGTGTGCGCCGGTGCCGCCGAAGGCCAGGTGCGGATTGGGGTCGCGGAGAATGTCGAACCGGAACGGGTCGTCGAAGGCGTCCTCGTCGAAATTGGCGGAGCTGTAGAACAATCCGAGCCGCTGGCCCCGCCGGATCGGCTGCCCGCCCAGTTCGATGTCCGCGGTGGCGGTGCGCTGGAACGCCGTCACCGGGGTCGCCCAGCGCACGATCTCGTCGGGCGCGGTGCGCGGGCGCCGGCGCCGGTAGAGCTCCCACTGTTCGGGATGATCGATGAACGCCTTCATCCCGTGAGTGATGGCATTGCGGGTGGTCTCGTTGCCCGCCACCGCCAAAAGGATGACGAAGAAGCCGAATTCGTCCGAGCCCAGGGATTCCCCGTCGAGATCGGCGTGCACGAGCCGGCTGACGATATCGTCGAGCGGGTCGGCGCGCCGCTGTTCGGCCATGGTCCAGGCGTAGCCGAGGATCTCCATCGACGCACTGGTCGACGAGGTCGTGCCGGTGTTGTCCCCGTATTCCGGGTCGTCGTAGTTGAGCATCTGATTGGACCAGTCGAACAGTTTGCGCCGATCCTCCTGTGGCACGCCAAGCAATTCGGCGATCGCCTGCAACGGCAACTCGCACGCCACCTGCTCGACGAAGTCGCCGCCGCCGGTTTCCCGTGCCGCGCGCACGATCGCGGCCGCCCGCTCGGCCAGTGCGCCGCGCAATCCCTCGATCGCGCGCGGGCTGAAGCCCTTCGATATGATGCGCCGGATCTTGGTGTGCTTCGGCGGATCCATGTTCAGCAGCAGCGCGCCGGTGAGCTCGATCTGCTCGGGCGTGATCTCGCCGGGCAAGCGGATCACCGCGCCCTTGGACCGGGCGGAGAACAGCTCCGCGTTGCGCGAGATCTCCTTGATGTCCTCGTGTTTGGTGACCACCCAGTAGCCGCCGTCGCGGAATCCGCCGGACTGGGCGTCGGTCTGGGGGTTCCACCACACCGGGGCGGTGCGGCGCAGCCGGGCGAATTCTTCGACGGGGTTCCGGGTCTCCCACAGCGCGGGATCGGTGAAATCGAATCCGGGGGGAATGGACGGCGCGGACACGGCTGCCTCCTGACGGGCCGACATCGGTGTGGACCGGGACGGACTCAGCGACGGCGGCGCCGGTAGCGGACGCGGCACGGCTGTTGCAACTGCACCACCATCTTGGAGTGGTCGTTGCGGTAGGTCTCCGACGGCTGCGCCAGTTCGAATTCCCAGTCCCGCAACAGGATCGAGAAGATCGCCTTGAGCTGCATGAGCGCGAACGGTGCGCCCACACAGCGGTGACGGCCCGCGCCGAAGGGAATCCAGGTCCAGCGATTGACCAGATCCTCCTGCCGCGGATCCAGATAGCGGCCCGGGTCGAAGGTGTCGGGGTCCGGGAAGTCCTCCGGTATCCGGTTGGAGATGGCGGGCGTGGCGGCCACCATGTCGCCCGCCTCGATCCGATGCCCGCACACCTCGAACCGGGCGCGCGCGATACGCATGAGGATGATCAGCGGCGGGTGCAGGCGCAGCGCCTCCTTGAGCGCGGCCTCCAGATTCGGAATCTGGCGCAGCGCATGGTGACTGACCTCCGCGCCGTCGGCGTAGAGCTCGTCGAGCTCGGTCACCACCGTGGCCAGCGTCTCCGGGTGGCGCAGCAGTTCGATGATGGTCCAGGCCGCCGTGCCGGAGGTGGTGTGGTGCCCGGCGAACATCATGGAGATGAAGATGCCGGTGATCTCGCTGGCCGAGAAACGCGGCACGCCGTGCTCGTCCTTCACCGAGACCAGGACGTCGAGCATGTCGCGATCGTCCTTGCCGGTCGGCGGATTCGCCTCGCGCTGATCCATGATCGCCTGCACGAGCTCGACCAGGGCGGCGCGGGCCTCGTCGCGGCGGCGGAAGCTCTCGATCGGCGCGTAGGGGTCGACGTAGGCCAGCGCGTCGGTGCCCTGTTCGAGTTCGTGATAGAGATGGGCGAACCGGGAGTCCAGCTGCTCCCGGAATTTGGAGCCGATCAGGCAGGCCGAGGACGTGTAAATGGTCAGCTCGGCGAAGAATTCGAGCAGATCGATCTCGCCCTCATCGGCCCAGCCGGCCAGCATACGATCGACCTCGCGGGCGATGGTGGCCGCGTGCCCGCGCATGTGGTCGGCGCGCAGCGCCTGATTGTGCAGCATCTCCTTGCGGCGTTCGGGCGGCGCGTCGAAGACCACGCCCTCGCCGAAGATCGGCTTCATGAACGGGTAGGCCGCACCCTGATCGAGGTCCTCGTCGCTGGCGCGGAAGAAGAACTCGTTCGCCTCGGCTCCCGACAGCAGGATCACATCACGCCCCGCGAGTTCGAAGGCTCCGACATCGCCGCATTCGGCGCGCACCCGCCTCATCAGCGCAATGGGATCGGTGCGGAACTCCTCCAGGTGTCCGTGCTCATCCGCGCCCCCGGACACTCGCTGCGGCTTGACCAGCGTCATTGGAAATCCTTCCAGGAATACCCGTTCAGACACGTGATGGACATGTGTCCGGACGGTACTACTGTTGGTGGCGTGCGACAAGGTCTGCCGACGGCTTCGGACGTTGAATCGGATCGACGGACGCCTGCTGTTGCGGCGTGCGCGCGGGCCGATGGCCAAGGGCTGCTTGGTCATCGGCTGCGCGCGGAGGTGGCGAGCCTCCTCTCGGTGAGACGCCGCCGAGTTGTCTCGATACCGGTGGATGCGGGTTCGGACATGTGTCTAGGTGATACTTGCGCCCTCAAACCTGGACTAGTGTCCGTATTGGCTTCCAGGTCTGTGATAGCGTCGCTGCACCTGCGAAAGGGCCGGCATGCAGATCAGCGACGCGATGATGGACGGCCAGCTGCGTACAACCGGTGTGTGGTTGCGGCGCATGGGGTCTCGGCACAGTGAAAGGCGTTTGCGGGTCATCAGCGGCGTGATCGACGGACTGCTGTGGCTCGCGCGGGCTCGCCGCCCGAAGACCCTGCGGGTCGGGGAGTTCGGAATCGATCGCGGCGACGGAACACGCCTGCGGGTGGTCGTCTATTCACCGCTCGCGTCCACCACCGCGGCGGCCGGACTGCTGTGGCTGCACGGCGGCGGATACTTCCTCGGGCGACCGGAACAGGATCTGCGGATCTACCGGCTCCTGGCCGAGCGGACCGGATGCGTGGTCGTCGCACCCGACTATCGGCTCAGCGTCGCCCACCCGTACCCCGCGGCGCTCGACGACTGCTACACGGCCTTGATCTGGATGCGCGACAACGCGATCCGGCTCGGCATCCGCGAGGATCAGCTGGCGGTCGCGGGGGAGAGCGCGGGCGGGGGATTGACCGCCGCGCTCGCTCTGCTGGCGCGCGACCGGGAAGAGGTGAACATCGCCTTCCAGATGCCGATCTACCCCATGATCGACGACCGGCAGTCCACCGAATCGGCCTGCGACAATGACGCGCCCCTGCTGGATTCGGACACGCTGGCCTCGGCGTGGCAGCTGTATCTGCGGAATCTGGATGGGACGCAGCGGGTTCCGGTGTATGCCGCGCCCGCGCGGGCCGGTGATCTGCGCGGGCTGCCGCCGACCTTCACCTACGTCGGGGGCCTCGAGCCGTTCCGGGACGAGACGATCGCCTACGTGGACGCACTCCGATCCTGCGGCGTATCGGTGGACTTCGAGATCTACCCCGGCTGCTGGCACGGCTTCGACCGTCTCGTCCCGCGCGCCGAGGTGAGCAAGCGGGCCTTCCGCTCGCGGGAACGGTGGCTGCGGCACGCGCTGGACACCTATTTCGCACCGCAACCCGGAGCGAATCGGGACCGAGCCTGAGGGCCTCCGCCCCTGGCCTTCGCCCTGATCGCCACGACCCGCGATCCCATCGAATCCGCTCTGCCGCAGGCACTCCAGCCCAGCCCGCGGCCGATCGTGGGCTGATGTGACGGTCAACGGTGTCGGCGACGTGGCGGTGGTCTTCGAGCGCCGCCATGTGGCACTGTCTCGATGACGCGTTGAGCAGTCTGCGGTGGATCAGCGGTTGAGGATTCGCCGAAACCAGCTGTCGCGGTCAGTGTCCTGATGACCCGGGCACCACTGGTCGGCCGGTACGGCGGCGCGGACCTGAGCGACGTGGGCGCCGCAGCCGGACCAGGTGGTCTTGCCGCAGGTCCGGCATCGGGCGGGATGACACATGCGTGGTTCCTCCGGGGTGGTCAGGCGGGGGAGTCGCCGGATTCGATGGCATCGGCGAATTCGCAGAACGCCTCGTAGGCACGGGCGCCGTGAATGGTGGCGGGGCCGCCGTGCATGAGGAAGGTGACGCCGATGGCCTCGGCCGCCTCCTGCCTGGTCGCACCGGCGCGCGCCGCGGCCTGACCGTGCGAGGCGATGCAGCCGTCGCAGCCCTCCACCACCCCGATGGCCAGCGCGATCAGCTCCTTGGTCTTGCGATCCAGCGCGCCCGGCGCGAAGGCCGCCTTGCTGAGCTCGCCGAAACCCTTGTAGACCTCGGGGATCGCACGCCGCAGCTCCCGGTGCAGCGGAGACAACTCGTTCAGGACGGCCTTGCCGTGCGGCGAGGCGTGGATGACATCGGTCGGGGCGGACATGGCTACTCCTTCGGCTGCTTCGGCGAAGCGTGGCATCGTCCAATCGGCCGCGTCGCGGATACCCCATGGGGTATGTACCCAGGCTAGCATACCCCCAGGGGTATATGCCCGCGATGTGCCTCACATCTGTCGCCCGAGCGGGGTGTCCCGACTGCGGTCGTCCGGCTTCGGATCGGTTCCGAAGAGCCGGGCGCTGACGGTCAGTTCAACCCGAGGACCACGGCGTTGCCGTCGTGATCGCCGGTAGAGGCGGTGGCGGTGTTGTATGTGTTGCCCAGCGGCACCGTCCCGAGATCGGTCCCGCCCTTGGCGAGCACCGCGGTGTGGACATTGTCGCGGGCCTGGGTGAAGGACACGTAGGCATGGGTGACCACTTCGAACTTCTCGCGACTGAAGGCCGCGGACCACACGAATCCGCCGCCGGGCAGCGGGGCCGGGCCGAAAACCCTGCCGTGGTCATTGGTTTCGATCGCGATCGCGTCGGAGAAGGCCGAGTCGCTGCCGTCCGGCGGCTGCTGGGCGTAGAGCTGACCGTTGATGCGCCCCTGATATCCCGTGCTGTGCAACCAGCGCACCGGGAACCCCGCGGCCGAAAGCTGGTTCGTCAGCTTCGAAGTCGCGGCGTCGGCCGTCGTGGAGGTCCGATCGACCAGCAGCACATCGATGGGCTCGAACAACGACTTGCCCTGATACTGCTGCCCCAGCCAGTCCGCGACCTCGCCGTTCGACTGCAACATCCACACCCCGATCGAGCCGTACGCCGTCGAGACGCTCGTCCCCGCCACCGGCGGCGTCCCCGTCGAACTCTGGGACGTCCCGGTGGGCAGATCGGACGATCCGCTCGGCAGCGCAGCGGCCCCCGGCGCCATCACGACAACCGCCGCCGCAGCCGCCGCCAACGAAATCGACCGAGCCCGAATGACAGAGCGAGACAACAACTTCACCTTTCACCGACGATCCACAGGTCTTAGCAGAGAAAGGCCGACAAAGAGACCGTTACGCCCGATTCGCCCTGCCCGTGGTTCCGGGCGGCCCGTCAGTGGAGCGGGGCCGACCAGCGCAGGCGGGTGCCGGTGTCGTCGGGGTTGGGGAGGATGGTGAAGGTGCCGCCCAGTTCCTGGGCTCGGCGGGAGAGGTTGGAGAGGCCGCTGGGGGTGATGTTGTCGGGGATGCCGGTGCCGTCGTCGGAGACGGTGATGGTGAGGTCGTCGGCCACGTCGAGGGCGACGGAGAGGGAGTGGGCGTTGGCGTGCCGGACGGCGTTGGAAACCGCTTCCCGGACAACGGCTTCGGCGTGGTCGGCCAGGACGGGGGCCACGACGGAGAGTGGGCCGGAGGTGCGCAGGGAGGTGCGCAGGCCGATGTCGGCGGTGTGCTGCGCGATGACCTGTTCGAGGCGTTGACGCAGGCCCGGGGATTGGCCGTTGGTGCCGTGCAGGTCGAAGATCGAGGTGCGGATCTCCTGCACCACGTCCTGGAGGTCGTTGACCACATCCGACAGGCGCTGCCGGATTTCGGGGGCGCGGGTGCGGGCGACGGTGCCCTGCAGGCTCAGTCCCGCGGCGAACAGGCGCTGGATCACGTGGTCGTGCAGGTCGCGCGCGATGCGGTCACGGTCGCTGAGGATGTCGAGTTCACGCACACGCTGCTGGGCCTCGGCCAGCTGGATGGCCAGCGCCGCCTGCTCGGTGAAGGCCGTTGCCAATTCCAGGGTTTCGGCCGAGAACGGGGGAGCGGAGATCGGTCGGACGATGACCAGCACGCCGAAGGTGGCGCCCTGGGCGTGCAGCGGGAGGATCAGCGTCGGGCCGGGGTCTGCGATCGGCTTGCCGAGATCGATATCGCTCGCGTCGTCGAAGCTCAGCGGCGTGCCCTCGGCGATCGCCCGGCCGATCGTGGTGCCGGTGGTCCGGACGACCAGGCTGCTGGGCCCGGCGCCGGGCCCGGCCCAGCGCGCGATCCGCAGCTCCCTGGTCTCCTCCGCCGGAATATCCGGATCGTCCTCGATGGCCAGGAACGCGCGTTCGGCCTGCGTCAGCGTGCGGACATGCTCGACCACCTGCGCGAGCACCTCGTCGGCGGCGGTCCCGGCCAGGAACGCGGTGGCGGTGTCGCGGGTGGCCTCGATCCACGCCTGCCGGGCGCGGGCCGATTCGTACAACCGCGCATTGTCGACGGCGATGCCGGCCGCCGCGGCCAGCGCCTGGACGATCACCTCATCGTCCTCGTTGAACGGCAGCCCGTTCTTCTTCTCGGTCAGATACAGGTTGCCGAAAATCTCGTCCCGGATCCGCACCGGCACCCCGAGGAAGGTGTGCATGGGCGGGTGGTTGGCCGGAAACCCTACCGACGCAGGATGACTGCCGATGTTGTCGAGCCGGATCGGCTCGGGCTGATGGAACAGCACCCCCAGCACACCGCGCCCGGCCGGGAGATCGCCGATGGCATCGGCGGTCTCGTCATCGATGCCCTCGTGCACGAACTGGGTGAGGTTCGTGTCCACGCCGCGTACGCCGAGCGCGCCGTAGCGGGCGTCGACCAGGCTGATGGCGGTGCGCACGATGGTGCGCAGGGTCTGGTCGAGATCCAGCCCGGCGGTCACCGACAGCATGGCCTCGACGAGTCCGTCCATCCGGTCGCGTGCGTCGATGATCAGATCGACCCGATCCTTGACCTCGGTCAGCAGTTCGCGCAGTCGCAACTGCGACAACGTGCTTCGCACCGAGTGCTCGGCATCGGAGGGGGGAGTCATCTGATGGCATCCTGGGGCTGTTGCGGGCGAATCCGAGCTTTCGCTCGCCCACAGTGTATTGGCGCTGCGCCGGATACCGCCTCCGGAGCCGCAGGCGCCGGGGCCCGGATCAACTCATCCCGCCACCGCGGCCGGGTGGTGCAGCGCGGCCAGCGCCGCACCGAGCAGCCGGTGTGCTTCGGCGGCAATACCGTTGAGCGCGGGTTGTGCGAGCGTTCGTACCTGAACCTCGGGATCGGCCGCCTCGATCAGCACTCCGGTCTCGTCCCCGCGCAGCACGATCCGGCAGGGCAGCAGCAGACCGGCCCGCCGGTCGGCTTCCAGCGCTCGCGCGGCCAGCCGCGGATGGCACACCTCGAGAATCAGGTGGTCCCCGATGTGCTCACCGGCCTTCTCCCGCAGCATCGCCTGCATGTCGATCTCGGCGACGACTTCGAACCCCTGCCGGTGCAACGCTTCTCGCGTCCGGGCGGCGGCGTCGGTGAGGGTGCCGTCGAGATGTACGGCGATCGCGGGTGCGGGTGCGACCGGGACCCGGATTTCGGTGATCAACTGCCGCGGATCGCTGACCTCGTCGGGGCCGACCAGATATGCCTCGGTCGGCGGTCCGATCGGTGTGCAGCCTGCCTCACGCACCCACTCGCCCAGCGCGCGGTAGGCGGCGTCCAATCCGCCGTAGCCGCCCCGGTGGCAGGTGCGTGCGACCAGTGTCGACGGCAGCACCATCAGCTGCGCCCCGGAGGCAGGCCCGAGATTGGGCGCGGGCTCGATGGGCAATCCGAAATCGACCTTGATGGAATCCCCGGCAGGCGACTCGTGATGAAACGTGATGGTGGGTGCGCCGGAAGCCGTCAGGCCGGCACGGTTGGCCACCTCCGCCATCCGCTCGACGCCCGCGACAATGGCGTCGCTGAGTCGATCGGGCGGGATCTCGAGGGGTATCTGCACAACGGTCTGCGGCGCCGTCTCGCACAGACCGATTCGATAGTTCATCGCGTGCCTCCTGTTCGACGGGTGTCTCCTCAGACTCCAGCTCGGGCCGGGTCCGCCACAGAGGCGAATGTCCCCGCGACCGAGGCAGAAACGCAGTGCCGCGGGGGACCAGGAATATTGTCGAGGACCTTAGGCCCTGCCGGGCAGGAGAATTCAATGGTCCTATGGAGATCGAATGCCCATCGAATCGATGAACCACGACGGGAGACGACGGCATGAACCGTTTCCGGGCCGAGGAGGCCGCGCGGAGCATGGTCGAGGAGGCCTCGCACAGTGTGGTGAACCTCTCCCGGGCCGAGTCGATGCGCCTGCTGGCCAGTGTCCCGTTCGGCCGGGTGGTCTTCACCCGCGACGCGCTGCCTGCCATCCGGCCGGTGAATCACATCCTCGACGGCGAGACCCTCATCGTGCGGACCCGGCTGACGTCGCGACTGACCTCGACCGTGCGGGCCGCCTCCGACGTGGTGGTCGCCTACGAGGCCGACGATATCGATCGGGTGACCCGATTGGGCTGGTCGGTGGTGGTGACCGGCCTCGCGCGGACCATTACCGATCCGGAGCTCGTGGCGCACTATGACGCTCTGGTGCGCCCGTGGGTGGACGGGGTCATGGACACCGTCGTGGCCATCGAGCCGACGCTGGTGACCGGCATCCGGCTGGTCGAGCGGCAATCGATCGGGGTCGAGCCGCTCCGGTGAGCGCCCCTGCGGCTACCATCCACGCTGCCGCGTCTCGGATGGTGTGCCGATCCGGCGACGCCGTCCGACCCGACCGATCCCGAGAGGAACACCATCATGTGTCAACCGACCCCCTGCGACTGCGGCAAGATCACCTGGGCCGGCTGCGGCGAGCACATCGACCAGGTCAAGGTCACCGTCCCCGCCGAGCAGTGGTGCGACGGCGAGCACGAGACCGCTGGCAGGTAGCCGCCGATCGCCTCCCGCGACCATGGGCCCGCGGCGGGGCGGTCTTTGGGCCCCGGGTCCCATGACCATCGGCCGCAGTGCCGGCACCCCGGTGATTCATACCGTGAGGGTGGGCGGCGATCCGCCGCCCGGTAACCGCACCGCCGGGAGATGGCAATGACTGAGCAGGAATTCGACGATCCGCACCGACTGGTTTCCGCGGGAGTGGTTGTCGGCGTGGACGGGTCGCCGGGATCGGACATCGCGCTGCACTGGGCGGCCGACCTCGCGGCGCGTCGGGGCCGCACGCTGCAGGTCGTCCACGGGCTGGACCTGGTGGGCACCAGTGCCGTGGTGGGCCCGTACGCGGTGGTGACACCCGAGGTGATCGATACCGCACAGGCCAAGGGCCGGGCGGTGGTTCAGCATGCGGTCGAAACCGCGCGGGCCGCGCACCCCGGTCTGGCGGTGACGGCACACCTGTTCAACGATTCCGCCGCGGGATTGCTGATCGACTTCAGCGCCCGCGCCTACGCCGTCGTGCTCGGCGCGACCGGGACCGCCGGAACCTTCGCACATCTGGGTTCGACGCTGCTGTCGGTCACCTCGCACGCGGCGGGCAATGTATTCGTGGTGCGCCCGGATCCCGAGGCGGACAATACCGTTCGTGATTCCGGTCCGGTGGTGGTCGGCATCGATTGCGGCCCGGTGAGCGAGCCCGCCATCGCCGCCGCGTTCGCCGAGGCGTCGGAGCGGGGCGCGGACCTGGTGGCCGTGCACGTCTGGAGTGACTGGAGCGCTGGGGTGTTCGCCGGCGATCAGCCGACTCCGATGCTCGACGACGTCGAAGCCGTCGAGGAGTCGGTCCTGGCCGAGCGGCTCGCCGGGTGGCAGGAGAAGTACCCGGACGTGACCGTGGTCCGCCGCGTCCACTTCTCCGCCCCGGCGGCATACCTGCAGGAGTGGTCGAAGCACGCGCAGCTGGTCGTGGTCGGTAATCGCGGCCGCGGCGGATTCCTGGGCATGCTGCTCGGCTCGACCGCGCATTCGCTGGTGCAGCACGCTCGGTGCCCGGTCATGGTCGTCCACGCGGCCGGCTGACGCCCGCACCGGTGATAACCCTCGGGCGGCCCGCGCTAGTGTGAAACCCGTTCGGCAACCATCATTCCGCGGGATCGGGCGCATCCCCGCCGTCGGCGGGTTTCGAGTGAGTTCGACGCGGCAGGCCGTGTCGCGGCATTCGGCGGTGCTGGAGGAGGCCGGGCTGATCGAGACGCAGAAGCAGGGCAGGTACAAGTTCCACTACCTCGATACGACGCCGCTGGCCGCCGTTCTGGAGCGGTGGCCGGTGTACAGGAAAGGGTAAGGGCCGTGCGGATTTACATCACCAGCGTGTTCGTCGACGACCAGCAGAAAGCGCTCGACTTCTATACCGGGGTGTTGGGCTTCACCAGGAAGCATGATGTGCCGCTGGGCTCGGGGGCCCGCTGGCTGACCGTGGTGTCGCCCGAGGACCCGGAGGGTGCGGAGCTGCTGCTCGAGCCGGATGGGCATCCGGCGGTCAAGCCGTACAAGGACGCCCTCGTCGGCGACGGCATTCCGGCCGCCTCGTTCCGGGTGAAGGATGTACAGGCCGAATTCGAGCGGCTCATCGGCCTCGGGGTGACGTTCACGCAACAGCCGCTGGAAGCGGGACCCGTCACCACCGCCGTATTCGACGACACGTGCGGGAATCTGATCCAGATCGTCACCCCGGTCTGACCCGTTCGCTCAGACGCGGGCGCGCTCACGGGCGAGGGAGCGGTCGCGCTGCTCCTCGAAACGCGGAATCTGCACCTGGTTCAGGTTCTCGAGGTAGCACGCCAGCCGCTCCCTCGCCTGTTCGCCCTGCGGCCCGAAGTCGGTGCGGCCGAAGACATTCCAGTGCCGCAGCACCGGCATCAGCACGTCCTCGTAGTGCTGGCGCAGATCGTAGATCCCGTGCTTGGCCATGAGAACGCCGTGGCGGCGGAAGTTGGGCATGCCGGTGCCGGGCATGCGGAAGTTCTCGACGATCAGGTCGATGGCCGTCATGGCCTGGTCGGGCACGAGATCCAGGGCCGCGCCGCACAGGGTGCGATAGAAGATCATGTGCAGGTTCTCGTCCAGGGCCAGCCGCTGCATGATGCGGTCGGCAACCGGGTCCGCGCAGACCTCGGCGGTATTGCGGTGGCTGATCCGGGTGGCCAGCTCCTGAAAGCTGACGTAGGCCACCGAGTAGAGGAAACCGGCGTGCGCGGCCGCGGTGCCCGGATCGACGGGCGCGGCGAAACCATTGGTCATGTGGGTCATCCGGTCGTTCTCCAGTGCGACCGGATCGACTCCGCGGGTGACCACGAGATAGTCGCGCAGGACCACGCTGTGCCGGTTCTCCTCCGCTGTCCAGCGGCCCACCCACGTGCCCCACGCCCCGTCACGGGAGAAGTTCTCGGCGATCTCGCGGTGATAGGAGGGCAGGTTGTCCTCGGTGAGCAGATTGGTGATGAGCGCCGCCTTCGCCACCTCGGAGAGCCGGGATTGTTCGGGATCCCAATCGATTCCGCCGAGCTGCGCGAAATTGCGGCCGTCGTCCCAGGGCACGTAATCGTGCGGGTGCCAATCCTTGAACACCGATAGATGCCGGTCCAGCGCCTGCCCGGCGACCGGCTCCAGTTCGACGAGAATCTCACGCTGGGTCAGCTCACGCGCCACGAGTACTGTCCGCCTTCCTGTCCGATGAGTGGGGGCCGTGCGGCCATCGCCCACCGTTCCGTGCCGCCCCGTGTGGCGACAGAGCCGAAAGTCCCCACCGGACCGGGACTTCGATCTCGAAATCGGGAACCCACCGAAAGGTGCGCCTCGCCACCCGATCCCGGGACCTTCGGCTCTGTTTGCGCCGCAGTGACCGGTGCTGACATGGACGCGTCGACATCAGGGTCGATCACCACCAGGAGGTCGTGCAGCGTGCATGCGAACGAGGTCGCCACCATGCCGGGACCGGTCGTCGAGGTGATCGTGGACGGGACGATCTCCGCGCAGGAAATGCACCGGGCTCGCGCTGAGATCACGGAGGTACTGCGCCGCCACGGCCTGGCCGGCCGCGCGACCGTGCGGCTCACTCGCGGCGCCCGCGCCGACGGCACATCGGTCGCGCAGATCAACCTGTGCGTCGCCGGGACTCCGGTGCGCTGCCAGATCGACGGTCCCGGCACTCTCGCCCTGCGCCTCGCCGCCGAACGCCTCGATCGCTCGCTGAATCGCCAACTGGCGCAGGCACCCCCGCGCTGGGCGCCCGACCCCGCCCGCGCGCCACTGGTCACCATCGGCGAGGAACGACCTATCGTCCGCCGCAAGCACTGTGTGCCACACCGGTGCGACCCGGCGACCGCCGTCGCGACCATGGACGCCCTGGACTACGACGCCCACCTCTTCACCGACCTCGACACCGGCGAGGACGCCATCGTGTATTGGGCCGGACCCCTGGGCGTCCGGATGGCTCGCCAGCGCCGCCTATGCCCGCCCCGCGATTTCGAGCACCTCCCGCTGACCATGAACCCCCACCCGACCCGCATCCTCACCGAGTCGGCCGCCGCCCTCCGCCTGTGCGGGCACGGCCTGCCCTTCCTCTTCTTCACCGACGCCGACGACGGCCGCGGCCGTCTGCTCTACCGCCGTTACGACGGGGATCTCGGCCTCGTGATCGCCACCCCGATGGGTCCGCTCAGCCCCTCCGCGTGAGCCCTCCTACCCGGTCACAGCGTTTTCTCAGCGATGATCGGCTATTCCTCGAGCATCGGCTCGTAAGCTGCGCGAGCCGCAGACCGACGCTCGAACAGGAGAGTTACCGATCATCATGGGACCCAATACCATCAATGGGCTGCCTGCCCATGTCCTGCTCGTTCACGCTGTGGTGGTGCTGGTGCCGCTCACGGCATTGCTGGTTGGGCTCGCCGTCGCGTGGCCCGCGGCGCGGCGGCGGATCGGCGTGCTGCTGCCGGTCGTCGCATTCGTCACCCTGGTGTTCGTGCCGCTGACCACTCACTCCGGGGAATGGCTCGAGCACCACACGTCGCGAGATCCGCTGGTGCGGATCCATACTCACCTCGGTGACGATCTGCTCGTGTGGTCGGCGGCGACATTCGTATTCGCCACCGTGTGGTGGGCGATGCACAGTGCACGCGCGCGGGACCTCCTGCGGCGGCGAGTTCCTCGGGTCGATGCTGTCTCGGGTCGCCGGGCGGTCGCGGTCATTGTCGCGGTGGCGGCTCTCGCCGTGGCGGTCGGATCCGTGGTGCAGGTCTATCGCATCGGGGACAGCGGGGCAAAGGCCGCCTGGCACGATCGAGCCGCCTCCCAAGCCCGGTGATCTCCGACGGCCCGGCCGATCATGACGACTCCAGGGTGGATCGAGGCGATGTCAGGGTCCGGCACGGCCGGAGAGGACGGGCTCCATCAGTCGGATCACCCACTGGCGCGGGCAGATTCGCTCGTCGTCGCCGAAGACCCGGCCGTAGTCGACGACCAGCCCGAGGGTGGCGTGGACAAGGATGTGCCCCTCGGCGGGGGTGAGCTCGGGGCGGCCTCGACCAGCGCCCAGCAGGCCGAATTCAGCAGGGCGGCCGTGGCTTTCGCGCCGAGGGTGATGTGGTGATCGCCGCCGGGCGGGCCAGGCCGCGGCCTGCTCCGGCAGGCGCACCGCGGAGACGGGTCAGTGCGGCGCCCAGCCGTACAGTTCGCTGGCGAACAACGCGTACCTGATCGGGTAGTGCCGGTACAGCGCGGCGTCGGCTACATCCTCCGGGAATCCGCCCAGCGCGGACTCCGGCGATCACACCCGATCGAGGAAACCATTGCCGTAGCCGATGTTCCGGGCATCACGCAGGTTCGCGTCCGGGGTGAACCGCACGGTGTCGGTGCGATCCCACAGTTCCATTCCGGCCATGGCGGACTGGCAGTCGCGAATGCAGCGCCGGACGCCATTGCGGATTTTCGGGGGCAGCTGCAACGCATCCATTTCGGCCGTAATCGCCTGGGCCGCCGCCTGATTGTCGGCGATCCGGACGTCTATCAAACGGCGGACTTCCGTGACCGCCTGCGGCAGATCCATTCCCAGATGATGCTGCAGAGTCGTCACCAGATTGATGGTGTCCTCGGAATCGGTTTCGATTGCCAGCGAATGCAGATCATTGGTCAGGCACATGATATCGGCGGTGGTGGCGATGATCTCCTGATACGCGGGACCGTAATACAGGGCGTCGGGCATTTCGGTGTGCTCGATCACCTCCGCCAAATCCACCGTGGGCAATACCGTGCACGCGTCCCGGCGTAGTCGCGGATATTCTTCCGGACTCGGCGACTTGCTCGCCTGGCGAAATGCATTCTCGCGCGCGTGACCGACCAGCCACAATTCCAGATTCGACGCGAATCGGCGCGCCCAGGTCTCGGAACTACGCGGGAAGGTGCGAGTGCAGAGATTGGACAGAGCTGCGATGACGGGTGGCACCGGACCCGCGACCCCGCGCTCGTGCACCACCTGCAAGGCGGCGTGCCGGAGGCGGTCGTAGTCGTCGAGCCGGCCCGTGGCGATGGCCAGATCCTGCAGATCGTCGAAGACGAAGAATACGGTGATCCATTCGGCGACCAGGAGCATGTCGGCGAAGGACGCGGTGGAGCACCAGTACGCCGAGAATCGCGCGTAGCCGAGCGACTCGAACTTGCGAGCCGCCGCTTCGTTCTGGAGTAATCCGAACCGCTGTGCCCAGATCTGAACTCTTTCCTGCGCTCGGTCGCTCATCGAATGCCGCTGCGGCGGGAACGGAAGCGGGATCTCCAGGTGCCGCAAGTCGTGTTCGTTCATCGGTAACACTCGGGTTCACTCGGGCGGAGGCGGGATCCTTCCGGCGATCAGGGTAGCCGACATTTCGGGAAATATTCGCGGATTTGCAAGATCCGCAGGGCGGCAACCAATTTCGCCGGGTCGGCGGACGGCCGCGCACCGGCTGCCGGAGGTGCGGTGAAGGGGGTCCCATCTGGTCCGCAAACCGCTGCGAGTCATCGGGAACGAGGAATCCACCGCCGCGGTCCGCAAGCGCGCCCTGATGTCGTTGTGGCAGTTGATCAGGGTCGTCGACGAGGACCCCGACGGCATGATCAGTGGGTCGCCGTACGCCACCGCCGGGCGTGGTCGCCCGGCGGTGGCAAACACCCCGAGTGCTGCCCGCGACGTTGGCGCGGCCGGGGCTGAATGCGTTGGCGCGCACGCAGAACGACTGCCCAGTCTGGAGGCGATCGAGTGCACGATTCCGACACTGCTGGAACGACTCGCGAAGACGTCCCGTGCCGACCACGATCACTACCGCCCCCGCGCGAGGCCCGAATGTTCCAGCAGGCCAATGCCGAACACCGCGCACGCTGCGGGCCAGCGTCGCGGTCGGTGATCGTGCCGCCTGGCGCGAAGTCCCCTCGAACTGCTCGATGCCCCGCCCCGGGGATGGACTGTCGACCCGCACGCGGCGCCGAATTCGCCGGAGCCGAGCGGTATCTCCGCCGTGAGGGCGTGTGCCGACAGGGTCTGTGGCCCCGTACTCGCGCCTGCGGTCAATTTCGAACAGGCCACGGCGGCGGTGCTTTTCGCGCGCTTCGGCTTCCCGTTGCCGCCCGGGCTCACCGCATCGTCGAGCGCCTCGCTGCGGTCGGCCCTCGGCGCGGACGGCATGGCATTCACGCCCGGCCTGCCCCCGGACGCGGACGACACGGCGAAGGCCGTCTTCACCCCGGACTCCTCGGACGATCGAGTGGATCCACGCTGCCTGCTGCGCTGCTCCGGTGCGGCATCGCCGCTTGTCACCGCGGATCTCCTCGAGGCGCTGAGGCGGGTGGGGCTGCGATTCGTACTGTGACAGACAGGTCGCCGCGGTACGCATGCTCGTCGAAACCCTGGAACTGGACGGTCGTTGGGACGACCGGACGGCCGCCTCCCCGTATCCGCCGACCGCCGCTGCGGCCAGGGCGCCGATTCGCGCGATCGAATCGGAATTCTCCGCCGATGCCTCGCCAGGCGGCAGCCCGGGCGATCGCTTGGTTCTCGCGACCCGGCGGCCGGGCGGATCCTGGGGCGTGTGGCATCCCACCGCGGAGGAGACGGCGCGCGCTGTGTGTGAACCCCTCGGCCGAGCGTTCAGTGGTCCTCGCATTGCGCCGGTCTCACATTTCTTGCCGATTGCTATGACGCCGGGACGGCCGATTCGACGCGAACCCCATTGTGGCACTACAAAGATCTTGGATCGCCGCTTAGAATCGAGCGTCCGTATACATTGACCGCCCGCTCATGAGTGGTTCACCGCTGCGGTGAGGCCAGTGGAGATCTTGGTCACCGACCACGGACGGAACTCGGTCGAAACGTGGTTGCTGAGAGATATGTGGTGGGAGGATTACCGACGTGGAGCAAGCCGTTTTCGGCGCTGTCGAGATCTCGTCGTCCTCGACCCTTTCGCCACGTCAGGCGTTCGAGCAGTGGGAAGCCCTGATGGCGGATGCGGTCGCACCATCGGTCATCGAGCCATTGCGCACAGGTCACTGGCACGGACAAGTCACCACAACTCAATTCGACGGATTCGCGGTGTCGCGCATGCAGGCCAGCGCGCAAAGGGCATTGCGGACAAAGAAGATGGTGGCGCAGTCGGCCGGTGAGTTCTTGCTGGTGAATATCGTGCTCGAAGGAACGAATTGGACCGAGCAGCGCGGCCGGACGGCCGAATGCCAGCCCGGCACCATCTCGTTCTTCGACAGCGGCGTGCCGTTGGAGAGCCGCACCACGGACAATTGCCTGTCGACGCTGGTGCGCGCCCCGCTGCAGCTGGTGCTCGAGCACTCCGGCCTCACCCGCGACCAGCTACCGACCGCGACCGCCGTCCCCACGACGGGGGCGCTGGGCGTGGTCGCCGGCTTCTTCCGCAATCTGGCCGACCTACCGCCCGACGATATCGCCCGGGCGGTCACCGTCTTCGGCAGTGACGCAGCTGGCATGATGGCGTCTGCGCTGCTGCTGGCGAATGGCGAAAGCTCGCCCGGCCCATCGGATTCGCTCTACACGCGGCAGCAGGTGCTGGCCTACATCCGCAAGAACTTCACGAGCCCCGACCTCACGGTCGACGAGATCGCGCATGCCTGCCTGATCTCGCGGCGCACGCTGTACCGGGTCTGCGAGGGCTTCGGCGAGCCGGGCGCGATCGTCCGCCGTACCCGGATCGCCCATGCCCGCCGCCTCATCCGCGCCGACCCCTCCCGATCCCTGGCCGCCGTCGCAGCCGCCTCCGGTTTCGCGACGGATCGCCACTTCTATCGGGCGTTCCGCGAGGAAACCGGCCTCACCCCAGGCCAATTCCGCGATCAGCTCGGGCACCGCAACCGGACGCGTTGAGCCACAACAGGTTGGGCGGCCGTTACCGTGCCTGAGCTCGAATCTCCTTTCCCCGATCCTGGTTCGTGATCAGGGACGGGGTCGGGCGAGGGTGAAGGTGTCGACCGGGGTGGATTCACTCGCCGACGCCGCGGGATGACCCTTGCCTGCCGTGGTGAGATTCCGTGCGGCCGAAGGGGAATGCCACGGCGCCGGATCAGAGTTGGTAGCTGTCGATATCGAGGTCGGCCGGGGTCTCGCCGCCCGCGTGGGTGAAGGCCGTCAAGGCGTGAATCAGGCCGGAGCGGTCGGCCTTGGGCATCTGCTCCACCACGGCGGCGAGCTCGCGGCGGCGGTGCGCGGTCACCGCGTCGACGACTTCGCGTCCGTGACCGGTCAATTCGATGATGAGCTCGCGGCGGGAGTCCGGATTCGGTTTGCGGTCCACCAGGCCCGCGCCGACCAGCCGGTCCACCATGCGGGCCGCGGTCGAGGGCTGCACATCCAGTGCGGTGGCCAGCGTGACGACCTTGGACGGCCCGCGGGTCGAGAGGATCATCAGGGTGCGGAACTGCGGGATGGTGATGGAGTCGTCGACCAGTGCCAGCGAGCGCGCCGAGAGCGCGACGAGCAATCGCGACGCGCCCAGCAGGGCATCGGTGATCTCGTCCACCGACTCCGCGGCCACCGCATCCTTCGCCGCCACCACTACCTCCACACCTGCTGCCGCTGCCTGATTGCTCCTATCCTGCCGGTTGCATCGTGGGCGTGTGCACCGGCATCGGCTTCGTGATGGAATCGAACTCACGCATATAGCAACTGTTGCATACTGCTTGTATCGGGTAGGGTCTTCGAATCGTGGGAGATCGTGCTGCACTCCGTCTGCGAACCGACGGGTGCCGGTGGGGAATGGTCACGTTGATCGGCGTGGTCGCGGGGTATGCGTCGGTGCTGCTGGCCAATCCCCGCCACTTCTATACCGATGACACCGAATCGCAGTACGCCCCGATGTGGGTGATGCTGGGAAGGCACCTGCACGACGGGCGCTTCCCGGCACTGGTGCCGTGGGAATGGATGTCGGGCAACTACTCCATGGAGGAGGCGGGGCTCTACAACCCGCCGCAGCTGCTGGTCGACTGGTTCGCGCCGACGGTGGACAATCTGGCGCTCTACGTGACGATCGTGAAGCTGATCTTCTCGATCATCGCGGCGCTCGGCGTGTTCCGGGTGTGCCTCGCCTACGGAGCGCGCGGATCGTGGGCGGCGCTGGCGGCCATCGCCTTTCCGCTGTCGGGCTGGTTCCTGTTCTTCGACGAATCCAGCTGGGCGACCTCGCTCACCGGTACCGCGTGGATGCTGAACGCATGGGCCTCCGCGATCCGGTACACCCGTACGCCGGCAGACGAGCGGCGCTGGACCACAGGGCCGATACCGGTGTTCGGGTATCTGTACCTCGCCATTTCGGTCCAATATGTCTTTCCCGCAGTCGAATCCGCGCTGATGATCGGCGCGGTGGCGGTCGGTGAGGTGGTGCGGCAGCGCATCTGGCGGCCCGCGCTGCGGCTGCTGGCGGTGGCGGCGTGCGCGGGGGCGGTGGGGCTCGAGACGTATCTGCCGGGCATGCTGTCCTCGCCGGTCACCTGGCGCGGCAACGAACGCATTCTGTCCGAGGACTTCCTGACGGTGCCGTGGTCGGAGTCGCTGAATGCCAGCCTGCCCAGTACGGTTCCGGCGTTCACCGGCTGGTGGGGATACGTGCAGCCGATCCCGATGGTCTACATCGCGTGGTTCCTGATTCCACTGCTGGCCTTCATCGATTGGGGTGCGGTGCGGCGGTCGGCGCGCGAATATACCGGACCGGTGTTGTTCGCGGTCATCTTCCTGATGTGGACCGCCGGGCCCGGGCGGATCGGCCCGCTGCGCTGGCCCGCGCGGGTCCTGCCCATGCTGGCGGTCGGGTTGCTGGTGCTGGTGTGCCTGTGGCTGAGCCGCCACGGACGTTTCGGGGTCCGGTGCCGTGTCGTGGCGGCGGCGGTGCTGCTCGGGCTGCTGTTCGTCCGATCATTCTGTGCCGCACCGCATCTGGTGGTCCGGCATCTGATCGCGGTCGCGGCGGTGGCCGTCCTGACCGCCGCGTTCGCATGGCTGATCCGCACCCGCGGTCCGGCGGCGGCTTGTGCGCTGGCGATCGTGGCCATGTTCCCCATCGCCTACGGCCAGGTGCGGTGGCAAGCGCCGACGCCCATGTCCTATCACTTTCCTGAGCGGCGATCGCAGATGACCGCGGCCTTCCCGCATTTCGACGGCGTCACCCTGCAGCTCGCCGACCGGGCCCTGGTGCCGCCGGGCGAGCAGAGCGCGGCCGCGGCCTGGAATTCCCTGGCATTCGGCAACTACGCCAAGAACCTGCGCTTGAATTATGTGAACGCCTACACGCCGATCGGGTACCGGGAGTTCAGCAGGCTGCTGTGCATGGGCTGGGACGGGAGCACCTGCCCGGCCGCGTTCGGCGCGGCCTTCGCCATCGAACCCACCACGGGGCGACCGTATGTCGACCTGATGAAGGTGGATCGCGTTGTGCTGCAACGCGCCCAGTACCCCGATGCGGGCGAGCACCCCGCGCCGCCGGGCTGGACGTGGGTGGACTATCCCGGCCACGAGCGCTACATCTGGGTGCTCGAACGCGAGAACGGCCCGATCTCCACCACACCCGGCCCCTCCGACGCGCGTGACGTCACCGCCACCCAGATCGGGCGCGACAGTGTCAGCAGCCATCTGCGCGTCACCTCGCCCGACGGCGGCCGCCTGGTCTTCGCGCGCCTGGCGTGGCCCGGCTACCGCGTCACGCTCGACGGCCGGGACATCGGCTTCCATACGGTCGCGGATACCTTTGTGGCCGTGGATATCCCGCGGGGCACCCGGAACGCCGACCTGGTGGTCGCCTGGCGTCCACCGGGCTGGAAGATCGGCATCGCCACCGCACTCGCCGGATTCCTGGGACTGGCCCTGCTGCACCGGCTGTACCGCCGCGAGCGCCGAGACGACGACGATCTCGAAATCGGACTGCCCGCGGACGATTTCGATCCGCTCACCGAGCCGCTGACACCGGTCCTGGTCTGATCGGCCGGGATGTGGCCCGCGTGGAGGGCGCGCTCGGGTGTGATCGGTTCCGCCTCGATGCCCAGGGCGTGGCCGTGATCACATTCGCCCGTTGTGCCCGAATGTTCGCTGTGCGCGAAGCCGTTCGGCGAGCGGTGCCGGGCTGAGGTTTGATGGTTGCCTACCGGTAGCGGTTGCCTATCACCGCGAGCTGGTGGCGTTTCGCGGTCCAGCGGCGACCGGGGGACGGGGATAGGCTGACCAACGTGCAGAGGGAGCGATCGTGAACGAGACATCCGCCGCCCTGCCTTCCACCGCTCCCGATGCGGACCGGATGATCCCGGACGAGGCCTCGGAACGGCTGAGGGAGGAATTCGGCTCGATGGTGGACGCCGCGACCGTCGAACGCATCCTCGACAGCTCCTTCGCGCACTTCGATGCGATCGGCCTCGACCACGAACGCCTGGCCGGGGTCGCCGAGCGGTTCGCGCGGGAACGATTGACGGCCTTGGCCCACGCCGAGGGACGCGCCATCCGGACCGGTCCGACCGTGCTGTTCGTCTGCACGCTCAATGCCGGGCGCTCGCAGATGGCGCTCGGATTCTTCAAACGACTGGCCGGGGACCGGGCGTCCGCGTGGTCGTGCGGCTCGGCGCCGGGCGTGGCGGTCAATCCACTCGTGGTGGCGGCCATGGCCGAGCGCGGCGTGGACATCGCCGACGAATTCCCCAAGCCGTGGGCCGACGAGTTGATGCGGGCCGCCGACGTGGTCATCGACATGGGCTGCGGTGACAGCAATCCGATCATCGCCGGTCACCGCTTCGAGCAGTGGCCGCTGCCCGACCCGGCCGGTGAGGGCATCGAGGAGATCCGGGGCATTCGCGACGCGATTGAACTCCGGGTTCGCCGCCTGGTCGCCAACCTCGGCCTGGCGGCCTGACCCGCGCCTTCCCAGCCGCCTGACCTGGTGTGCCTAGGATGGGGACATGCTGGAGATCAGGCAGCTGAAGATCTTCAGGGCGGTCGCGCGGACCGGGTCCTACTCCGCCGCCGCCCGGCAGCTCGGCTACACCCAGCCCGCGATCAGCCAGCAGATCAAGGCCATGGAACGCGTGCTCGGCACCCCGCTGGTGACCCGGTCGGGCCATCAGCTGCAGCTCACCGAAGCCGGTGCGGCACTGACCCGGCACGCCGCGACCGTGCTCGGCAGTCTCGACGCGGCCGAGGCCGAGATCCGGGCGCTCACCGAATTGCGGGCCGGGACAGTGCGGCTGGCGGCGTTTCCGAGCGCGTGCAATCTGCTGGTGCCCAAGACCATTGCGCGCATCCAGGCCGCGGAACCCCGGCTGAAGGTGGCCCTGATCGAGGCCGAGCCGCCGGAATCGGTGGCCATGCTGCGGGCGGGGGAGTGCGAGATCGCGATCGTCTTCGACTATCCGCACGGCAAGGTGCCGGACAGCGAAAGCTCCTGTGACGCAGCCAGTCCCGACCTCTCCGAGCTGAATGCGCGCACCCTGCTCACCGATCGGCTGCGGGCGCTGCTGCCGGTCGGGCACCGCCTGGCGGGGACCGCGCGGACCACCCCGATGCAGCTGTCGGAACTGGCGAAGGAGACCTGGATCGCGGGCTGCCCGCAGTGCCGGGGACACCTCGTCGACGCCTGTGCGGATGCGGGTTTCCATCCGGACATCGCCTATGCCACCGAGAATCCGGGCGCGGTCGCGGGCTTGGTGGCCGAGGGGCTGGGGGTCGCGCTCGCCACCGAACTCGCGCTGTCCGGTGTGCCGACATTGGGGGCGGTGCGCTCACTGCCGGTGGAACCCGCCATGGAGCGGCGCGTGCTGGCGGTCACCCTGCCCAAACTCGGGGCCGTTCCGGCGGTGCGCACGGTCATCGACGAACTGCAGGAGTCCGCGCGGCTGGTGGAGGCCGCCGTCTCGCACTAGCACCGATGACGGCCTCGGCGTACGGGTTTCCGCTCCGGGCCATTAGCGGTGCTTTCACCCCCTATTACAGCTGGTTGGGAAATATCGCCCCAGGTCACACTGGGAAACCGGGTTTTCCGGCTAGCGTCGGAGGTGCCCTGCTCCGCTTCGCGGGCCTGAACCGGAAGGACACCGAGATGGCTGTGACCCAGGACAACTCGCTCGTCGGCGAGACCGACATCGACCGCTACGACCCGGAGTATCGGAGCTGGCTGCGCGAGGCCGTCCGCACGGTGCAGGCCGACGGCAACCGCTCCGCCGACACCCACCTGCTCACCATCCCGCTACCGCCGGAATGGGGCATCGACCTCTACCTCAAGGACGAATCCACCCATCCCACCGGCAGTCTAAAGCATCGGCTGGCGCGGTCGCTGTTCCTGTACGCGCTGTGCAACGGCTGGCTGCGGCCCGGCCGCCCGGTGGTGGAGGCGTCCAGTGGATCCACCGCGGTGTCGGAGGCGTACTTCGCCAAACTGATCGGCGTGCCGTTCATCGCCGTCATGGCGCGCTCCACCGTGCGGTCCAAGATCGACCTCATCGAATTCCACGGCGGCGTCTGCCATCTCGTCGACGACCCCAGCGAGGTGTATGAGGTCGCGGCCCGGCTCGCCCGGGAAGAGGGCGGCCATTACCTGGACCAGTTCACCTACGCCGAGCGTGCTACCGACTGGCGGGGCAACAACAATATCGCCGAATCGATCTTCCGCCAGCTCGAACAGGAGCGTTACCCCGAGCCGAGCTGGATCGTCGCCACCGCGGGCACCGGCGGCACCTCCGCCACCCTGGCCCGCTACGTCCACTACACCCAGCGCGACACCGGCATCTGCGTCGCCGACCCGGAAAACTCGGCGTTCCTGGAAGCCTGGCGCACCCTGGACCGGAACATCACCTCCGACAAGGGATCCCGCATCGAGGGCATCGGCCGCCAGCGCGTCGAGCCCAGCTTCCTCCCGCACGCCATCGACCGCATGATGCGCGTCCCCGACGCCGCCTCGGTGGCCACCATCCACCTGCTCGAACGCCTCCTCGGCCGCCGCTGCGGCGCCTCCACCGGCACCGGCGTCTGGGCCGCCTTCGGCGTCATCTCCGGCATGCTTGCCCGCGGCGAAAAGGGCAGCGTCGTCACTCTGCTCTGCGACCCGGGCGAACGATACCTCGACAAGTACTACAGTGACGCCTGGCTCGCCGAACAGGGCATCGACTCGACCCCGTATTCCGTTCGGCTGGAACGCTTTCTACGCACAGGTGAGCTCTCCGCCTGATAGCAGCTCGGCAACTTCGCGGGTGACCGATGTCGGGTTGGCCGTATCCGTCAGATACCGGTGACGTGGACCAGCTGGCCGACCAGGGCGGTGACGGCCATGGCGAGGCAGCCGCCGATGACCACTCGCAGCGCCGGTCGAAGGACGCTGGTTCCGGCGACCCGTGCACCGAGGATGCCGGCGACGGCCAGTCCGAGCACGGTGACGAGAACGATGAGCACCAGCCGGGTGAGGCTGGTGGGTGCGGCCAAGCCCAGCAGCGGGATCAGCCCACCGACGAAAAAGCTTGTGGCCGAGGCCATGGCGGCCTGCAGTGGGCGGGCGGCGGTGATGTCGGTGTGTCCGAGTTCGTCGCGGAGGTGGGCGGCGAGCGGATCGTGCTCGTGCAGTGCGATGGCGACTTGCTCGGCGAGTTCGGCGGACAGGCCGCGGTCGCGGTAGATGCCGGCGAGCTCGGTGAGCTCACCGCGGGGGTTGGTGGCCAGTTCGTGGACCTCCTTGGCCCGGTCGCCGCGTTCGACGTCGACTTGGGAGCTGACCGATACGTATTCGCCCGCGGCCATGGCCATCGACCCGGCGGCGAGCCCCGCCAGGCCGGCGGTGAGTACCGCGCCGACCGCAGCGCCGCTGGCGGCGACACCGACCATGAGGCCGGCCGTCGACACCAGACCGTCGTTGGCGCCCAGTACCGCCGCTCGCAACCAGCCCGCGTGTTCACCGCGATGCCGTTCGAAATGCGGGTTCACCATGTCGAGCACGCTCATCGGCCACATCCCTCGGGTTGATCCGGAACCGGCTCTCACCGGCATCTCAGCGGTGATCATTCCCTCGGCCATGTGTGGCGGGCAGGGCACAACGGCCCTGATGGCTGCCTCATGGTCCCCACCCCCGGCGTCAGCTGGTCCGGTGGCGGTGGGCACCGGTCCCGGGGACCGCCGTCTCTGACGCCGTATCCGCCGAGTCGGGCATCACCAGTATCGATGGCGTTTGCCGTCGGTGTCGGTGAGGAAGATGACGGCATCGGTGCCCGGGAGGTCAGCGGGGGTGAGCGGAATATGGCCGGGCACAATCGGTTTGCTCGTGCCGGTCGATGCGGGGAGTACGGCGCGCAGGGACGCTGCCGGGAAGAGGGAGCGGTGGGGCGTCGCTGCCGCCAGCGCGTGCTGGAGGGTGTCCGGGTGGGGGGTGGGGCTCGCGTCGCTTGCCGCGAACAGGTAGCGGTCCGCCAGGGTCAGGTGGACGAGCGCACCGGCATTCGCCCAGTTCTCGGCATCGTCGTGGACGGGGTTCAGGTGGGCGTTGTGGGCGAAGACCAGGGATGGGCCCCGGTGTTGCTCCCGGGCGACTACGGCGAGGAGGTTGTCGGCCATCATTTCGGCCCGGAGGCTGAGAACGGTGTCGATGCGGTCGGGGGTGTCGGTGGCCATGGCGGCGTGGTAGCGGAGCAGGCCCTGGGCGGTGCGGGCGTGGGACACGGCGCGGTCGTAGGCGACGGGGTCGGTGGGGCGCAGGCCGGGGGAGGCGCGGTGCAGCGCGCTGACGAGGTCGTCGGCGAGGAGGCGGAGGGTGTGGGCTCGGGGCGAGTTGCCGATGGATGCCGCTGGGTCGTACATGGCGGCCGGGTTGGTCCAGTCGGCATCGTCACCGGCCAATTCGTCGAGGTTGCGGGCTGATTCGGGACGCAGGGCGGCGGGGAGGCAGTCGGCGGCCCGGGAGAGGGCGTGGCGTGGGCCGGGGGCGCCGGCGTACTCCACCGGGGCGTCGAAGCCGTGGAAATGCACCCGATCCTCCGGCGCGCGGGCGGCATTGTGCGCGCGGAGCCATTCGATGAGTTCGCGATTGCCCGGGATCGCGCCGAAACCGTGGCTGAACCCGATGGCGAGGACGGTGTCGATCTCCGTGGCCGCGCCGCACACATAGTCGTCGACAATGGACGCGGCGAAGTAGTCGGTCTCCAAAATGATTGACCGGTAACCCCGTTCGACGAGGTGACGGAGAACGTCGTTGCGCAGCAGCGGGAATGCGGCGATGCCATGTGTCGGCTCACCGAGCGCGAACAGGGCGGGCGGCTCGGTGTGGGTGTCGAGCAGGTCGTCGAGGGCGAGGCCCAGGTTTTCCGGCCCGTCGATCGGGCGGCCGATGGCCGGCAAAGCGGTGGCAGTGGACATGGAGACCCCTTCCAGAAGGACTTACCTTCGACACTATCGTTGAAGGTTCGGGTGAAACTTGCCCGCTTGTGACCTGTAATGACGTATCCAAACCCTCAATCGGAGGTGCGATCTGCGACCCATCGATCTCGCGCGGGAACACGGATTGTCCGCACAGGCCATCCGGAATTACGACGAGGCGGGCGTCCTCCCGCCCACCGAACGCAGCGACACGGGCTACCGGCTCTACACACCCCTGCACGCGCAGGCCCTGCGCGCCTTCCTGGCGCTACGTCGTGGCCACGGCCATCAGCCGGCCACCGACATCATGTGCGCGATCAACCGCCGAGACACCGAAGCCGCCTACCGGCTCATCGACGCCACCCACCTCGCCCTGCGCACCGAACGCGCCACCCGCGCCGAAGTCGCGAGGGCCCTGCACAGCCTGTCCGTCCCGATCCCGCCGGGTACCACGGGCAGGCCGCTGACCGTGGGCGAACTCGCCCGCCGCCTCGATGTGCACCCCGCGACCCTGCGCGCCTGGGAAACCGAAGGCATCCTGCATCCCGACCGCGACCGCGCCACCGGCTACCGCCACTACGGCCCGGACTGCGTTCGCGACGCCGACATCGCCCGCCAACTGCGTCGCGGCAACTACCGGCTGTCCCAGATCACCCAATTCCTCGACGCACTCCGAACAGCGGGCGGCACAGCAGCCCTGACCGTCTTCCTCGACGCCTGGCAAGAACGCCTGACCACCCGCAGCCGCGACCTCCTCACCGGCGCAGCCCAACTCGACTCCTACCTCACCCTGCTCGATCAGCGCGGCCCCGAGGCGATTCGGGATCGATGATGGCCATGTTCCCGGGGGACAGGGACTTTCGGCCGTGATGGAATCCCGCGGCGCGCGGCATGCTCGACGGCACTGATCGGAGCACGGGCGCATCGTCCGGTGGAGCGGAAAGGAGGTGGTCGATCGGACGGATCCACAGCGGTGACCCCACGCCCCCGTTGACGCACCCCCCGGTGTTATCAGACGTCCGCTCAACGGGGGCATCCGCTCGCCCGGACGACAGGTCACAGCAGGGGCGCGGTCCGATGGGCCCCGGTGCGAGCAGATTGCGGGCGATCCGGTCGCGCTCGGATAGGGCATCGGACCGCCCGACATGCGGGGGATTCTTCCACTCCGGCGAATTCGCACGCGACGGAAGCGCAAACATCGCAAGCGGTTCGAGGAGCGAGCGTCCCGGGTTTGCCGCCGTGTCAGGGCTGGAGGGGTTGCCGGCGCGGGACGACGCGGCGATGACTGATGCGCCAGCCGGAATCGGTGCGGACGACGAGGTCCTCGTAGGTGACACTGGCGGCGGTGTTGTCGGTCGCGACCGCGAGGCCCTTCGACAGGGCCTGCACGGTATCGGATGTGGTGGGCGAGACCACGATATTGGTGACGTGATGCCCCAGCGGGTTGCCGTCGCCGAGTTGAAGCGCCATATCGCGCAGGGCGTCCCGGCCGGTGACCACGCCCGCGCCATAGGCGGTCAGGTCGTAGGCGATGTCCTCGGTGAAGACCTCCCCGAAGCGGTCGAAGGCGCCGGCATCGCTGAGATGTCCGTGCAGGGCGAGCAATTCGTGAATGGCCAGCCGGTCGGCCGTGGAGATCGACATAGCACGCAGTGATACGCGGCCGCGGGCGCGATCGCCAGTTCTTTTGCGGATCAGGACAGGGACAGCGACGCGGCGGTGAAACGCCAAAGGCGTTCGGCGGCAAGGTCGACGGCCGGGCGGGGGTGGACGCGCAGCTGCTGGCCGATGCCGTGACGCAGGCCGCCGATGACATACGCGCCCGCGCTGTCCGGGTCGAGATCGGCGGGGATCTCGCCGGTGGCCTGCCCGCGGCGGATGTTCGTGGCGGCCGCATCGCCGAGATTGCGGATGTAGACGGCCTCGATCTCGGTGAGGCCCGGATCGGGCGCCGCACGGTTGAGCAGCAGCGCCGCGAGCGGATGCTCGAAGTGGAAGGCCACGAAACAGTGGGTGCGGGCGCGCTCGCGGGTGGCCCAGTCGCAGTCGGCTGGAAGCCGGTCGTCGGCGATGGCCCGGCTCAGGCCCTCGTAGAAGTCGTCCCAGATGGCCGCCAGCAGACCGACTTTCGAGCCGAAGTGGTGGTACAGCGCGCCGGTGCTCAGGCCGGTGCGGCGGGTCAGCGCGCTCAGCTCGAGGGTGCCGTTGGCGTGGACCAGTTCGTCGCGGGCGGCGTCCAGTAGTTGTTGACGTCCGATCGGTGCTCGTGCCACAGTCGAACAATAACAGAACTCAGTTATGTAAAGGATGGCGGGATGAACGCGAAGGTGACATCGCTACGCGATCTGGACGGCGATCTGGCCGGAACCTACCGGCGCACCGAGAGCAGCGGCGTGAGCGTGGATCCGGCGGTGGCCGAGGCGGATCTGGCCGCGGTCGAGCGGGACGGCTACGTGATCCTGCACGATATGCTGACTCCGGCCGAGCTGGACGAGATCCGGGAAAGTGTTGTGCCACTGCTGGATCGGATCGGCCGGAACAACTTCGAGGGGCACTCGACGCAACGCATCTACAGCGTGCTGAACAAGACCCGTGCCTGCGACCGCATCGCCGACCACCCGCGGGTGCTGGCCCTGCTGGATCGGCTGTTCATGCCGAACTATCTGCTGTCCATGCTGCAGGTGATCAATATCCTGCCCGGCGAGCAGGCGCAGATGCTGCATGCCGACGACGGCTTCTACCCGCTGCCGCGGCCGCGAAAGGCGTTGGGGGCGGCCACTATCTGGGCCATCGACGACTTCACCGCCGAGAACGGCGCGACCGACATCGTTCCGGGCAGTCACCTGTGGGACGATCGCCTGCCCGGGGAATCCGACCGTCGTGAACCCGTGGTGATGCCGGCGGGTAGCTGCGTATTCTTCGTCGGCACCCTGTGGCACGGCGGCGGCGCGAATCGCTCCGCGAATCCCCGCCTCGCCCTCACCGCGCAATACTGCGAACCGTGGCTGCGCCCCCAGGAGGCGTTCACGCTCTCCATGACCCGCGATACGGTCCGCGCGGTGTCCGAGGACATTCGCCGAATGCTCGGCTACAGCATCCACCCGCCGTTCATCGGACAGGTCGACGGCATGCATCCCAAGCGGCTCCTGGAACCCGGGGCACCCGCCCTGTAGTGCTCAGCCGGCCAGTTCACGGGCCAGCTGCACGGCCGCTTTCATATCCGGCGCGTATCCCACCCGCCACTGCAGCCGGTCGATCGGCGTCACCGAGACCCGATACCGGTTCTCGACCCGCTCGAACTTGACGATGACCCGCTCGCTCAGTGGGCCGTCGGTCGTCATGACTTCCTCTCCTGACCCCTGTAAAAGCGCCCGAGACGACAGCTGAGAATTCACGAGGTAAGAGCGGGTAGCCGCTTGCTATCCAATAACTGTAGAAAAATCCGCGCCCGCTAGATACGGGCAATTGTCACATTCTGGACGCACTCTTCCGAGCGTCGATCCGCCGCGGGCACACCGCTGACGTGGCCGCGGCGTCGGACGTCGAAGGTGTCAGTTGCCGCGACGACGGCGCGGGGCGCCGTCGGTGCGCGGGGATGCGGTTCGGCCGGAGGCGCCTCGGGTACGCGGATCGGCCCCGGCACCCTGCCGCGGATCGGCCGTGCCGCGGCGCTCGGTCCGGGCGCGGGTGCCCTGGTTCTCGTCACGGGCGACGCCGGCGCGCGGGTTGTGCCCGTTCGCGGTGGCCGAGGTGCGAGGCTTTCCGCCGGCGCGGCCTCCGGTGCGGCGGGTGGGCCGGCCGTCGGTGGCGGCGTCGGGCTTCCGGGCCGCGGGGCGGTCGGGGGTGCGCGCGTCGTCGGTGTGCTGGGCGCCCTGCCTGCGGCGGTTCCGAGGTGCGGTCTGCTTCGTGTCGGTCGCTGCCGGGCGGGTCCGCTTCTTCGGCGAGCGGGATCCCCGTGCGGGGGCGGCGGCAGTGTCGACACGGTGCTGTGCGCCGGCATCGACCGCGGGGAGGGAGACCAGCGGGGCCACCTCGCCGATCAGCTGCGTGACCGCCGGGGAGTCGGGGGTGACCGATTGCGGGGTGGCAGTGATATTGGCCTTGCGCATGAGGGCGGCGAGGTCGGTGCGCTGGTCGGGCAGGACCAGGGTGATGACGTCGCCGTGGTTGCCGGCGCGGGCGGTGCGGCCGGAGCGGTGCAGGTAGGCCTTGTGCTCGGCGGGCGGATCCACGTGGACCACGAGTTCGACGCCGTCGACGTGGACGCCGCGGGCCGCGACGTCGGTGGCGACCAGGACCTTGGCGGTGCCCGAGGCGAAGGCGGCGAGGTTGCGGTCGCGGGCCGGCTGGGTGAGATTGCCGTGCAGGTCGACGGCGGGGATGCCGGCGGTGGTGAGCTGGCGGGCCAGCTTGCGGGCCTGATGTTTGGTGCGGGTGAACAGGATTCGGCGTTCGGACCCGGAGGCCAGGCGGTGCACGACCGCGCGCTTGGCCTCCATGCTCGGCACCTCGAACACATGGTGGGTCATGGCGGCGACCGGCGAATTCGCTTCGTCCACAGCATGTTTCACGGCATCCGGCAGGAACCTCTTGACCAGCTTGTTGACGCCGTTGTCCAGGGTGGCCGAGAACAGCAGGCGCTGACCGTCTTCGGGCGTGGCGGCCAGGATGCGGGTGACGCCGGGCAGGAAGCCCAGATCGGCCATGTGGTCGGCCTCGTCGATGATGGTGATCGCGACCGAGTCCAGGCTGATCAGGTCCTGCCGCATCAGATCCTCGAGGCGGCCGGGGCAGGCGATGATGATGTCCACGCCCCGCTTCAGCGCCTGCACCTGACGATGCTGCGAGACGCCGCCGAAGATGGTGGTCACCGACATGCGGTAGGCGGCCGCCAGTGGTTCCAGGGTGGCCGCGATCTGGGTCGCCAGTTCCCGGGTCGGCGCGAGCACCAGCCCGGCCGGGTGATTCGGCGCACACCGCCCGCCGCGCGCGCCCAGCCGATCCACCATCGGGATCGAGAAGGCGAGGGTCTTCCCGCTGCCGGTCCGCCCACGGCCGAGCACGTCCCGCCCGGCCAGCGAATCGGGCAGGGTGTCGGCCTGGATCGGGAACGGCTCGGTGATACCGGCGGCGTCGAGCGCGCGGACAAGCGGTTCACGCACGCCGAGCGCGGCGAAGGAGGGCGAATTCATCGGTGTGGCAGTGCCTTCGAAAAGTGCTGGTCGCGCAGCGGAAACACTGCTTTGCGAGGAGTTAGCGAAGTCTGGCGCTCGATGTGGCCGTGCCACATCCATGATCAACTTCTGGGTTCGCCCGAAGTCTACCCGGTGGGTGTTTCCGTCCGGTATGCGGGGAGGGGCGGCAATGCGGGCAGCGGCCGCGTCGACAGCCAGGCGTCCCAGAGCGGACGCAGTGAGGCCACGCTGTAATGCCCTGCCAGGTCGGTGAATTCGTCGGTGGTGATCGATGCGTGGCGATACCGCGCGGTCCATGCGCGCAGGAGATCGAAGAAGGTGGCATCACCGAGTGTGAGCCGCAACACATGCAGTGTCAGTGCACCGCGCTTGTAGACCCGGTCGTCGAACATGTGGTCCGGTCCGGGGTCGGCGAGCAGGAGGTCCTGCGGGAGCCGGGCCAGATTGCGGTGCGCGGTG
Source organism: Nocardia sp. NPDC101769 (assembly GCF_044766925.1). Taxonomy (NCBI): domain Bacteria; kingdom Bacillati; phylum Actinomycetota; class Actinomycetes; order Mycobacteriales; family Nocardiaceae; genus Nocardia; species Nocardia sp. NPDC101769. The sequence goes on from NZ_JBIWMX010000008.1 coordinate 196,358, forward strand.
CGCGCCAGCTGGTCCGCGCTCGGCCCGCCCGCCTCCTCCGACCAGATCCATTCCGCGTAACAGGCGAAGCCCTCGTGCAGCCAGATGTCGCGCCACCGCGCGATGGTCAGGCTGTTGCCGAACCACTGGTGGGCCAGCTCGTGCGCGACCAGCCGCTCGTAGCCGCGCCGCCCGTCGCAGTGATTCGCCCCGAAGACCGAAATGCCCTGCGCCTCAATGGGAATCTCGAGATCGTCATCGGTGACCACCACCGTATACGCCTCGAACGGGTACGGCCCGAACTTCTCGGCGAAGACCTCCATCATGCGCGGCTGCCGCGCGAAGTCGTGCTCGAAGGCCGCGCGCAGCCGCGGCGGCAGCACCGCCTGCATGGGCACCGCGCCGCGCGGAGCGTCGACCCGCTGCTTGCGGTAGTGGCCGATCTGGATGGTGGCCAGGTAGGTGGACATCGGCTCGGGCTGCTCGTACACCCAGGTGGTCTGGCTGGCCTTGGTCTGCTTGCGCACCAGGGTGCCATTGGCCTGCGCGTAGTACGGCGAGTCGGTGGTGATCGAAATTCGGTAGCTGGCCTTGGAACTCGGGTGATCGTCACACGGGAACCAGGAGGCCGCGCCATTGGGCTGGCTGGCCACCAGCGCGCCGTCGGTGAGCTCCTCCCACCCGACCTCACCCCACCGGCCGCGCACCGGCCGGGGCGGGCCCGCGTACTGCACACTGAGCGCCAGCACCCCGCCCGCCGGAATCCGCTGCCGCGGCGTGATCACCAATTTGCCGCGCTGATGGGTGAACTTGGCGGGCTTGGTCCCGTTCACGAACACCTTGGACACCGCCAGTTCCTGAGACAGGTCCAGCGCGAACCGATCTCGCACCCCGGTGGTGACCGCCGTGATGTCTGCACGCCCGGCCAGCCGGTTGCTCGCGACCTTGTACACCAGCTCCAGCTCGTAGCGGGAGACCCGGTAGCCGCGATTCCCGTTCTGCGGCAGGTAATCGTCGATGGGCTGGTCGAGTCGGTCGGGCATCAGCGGGGGCCCTCCGGCCAGGGGGCGATGGGGTTGCCCCACCAGCGCGTGGACGGCGGCACACTGTCGCCGCGCATGACCAGCGATGCCGGTCCGATGGTGGCGCCCGCGCCGATCACGCTGGCAGGCAGGGCGACACAGTGCGGTCCGAGGGTGGCGCCCGCTCCGAGGGTGACGGTGTCCATGGCCATGATCCGGTCGTGGAACAGGTGGGTCTGCACCACGCAGCCGCGTTCCACGGTCGCGCCGTCACCGAGTGTCACCAGGTCAGCCTCCGGAAGCCAATAGGATTCGCACCATACCCCGCGGCCGATGGTGGCGCCGAGTCCACGCAACCAGACATTCAGCACGGGCGTCCCGGTCGCGGCACGCGCGAACCACGGTGCGGCGACATGCTCCACGAAGGTGTCGGCGACCTCGTTGCGCCACACGAACGAGCTCCACAGCGGATGCTCCTCGGTGTGAATCCGGCCCACCAGCAGCCATTTCGCGAGCACCGACGCCGCGCCGGCCACCGCGCCCGCCGCCAGCAGCACCACACCGCTGAGCAGTGCGGCGGGCAGGTGGCCGAGGGTCCGGGCCAGCCAGGCCAGGGCGAACAGCACGCCGAGGCCGATGGCGAAGGTTACGAACACCGGGATCAACCGGCAGGTTTCCACCACCGCGCGGGCCACGCGCAGACGGAACGGCGGATCGAAGGTACGTGCGGTGTCACCGGATTCGGCGGCGCGGCGCAGGCGGGTCGGCGGGCTGCCCAGCCACGAGGAACCGGCCTTCGCCTTCGATGGCGCGGCCGACAGCACGGCGACCAGGCCGTTCTTGGGCACCCGCCGCCCGGGCGCGGTCATGCCGGAGTTGCCGAGGAATGCGCGCTTGCCGACCTTGGCCTCGCCGATGCGCAGCCAGCCGCCGCCGAGTTCGTAACTGGCGACCATGGTGTCGTCGGCCAGGAACGCGCCGTCGGCGACCACGGTGAACTTCGGCAGCAGCAGGACGGTCGAAACCTCCACGCGCTTGCCGACCTTCGCGCCCAGCAGGCGCAGCCACACCGGGGTCAGCAGGCTGGCGTAGAGCGGGAACAGGAAGGTGCGTGCGGAATCGAGCAGCCGTTCGGTGGCCCACGCCTGCCAGCCCTGGCGGCTGCGCACGGGGTGATGGCCCTCGGTCAGCCCGATGCCGAGCAGCCGCACGGCCACGATGGTGACCGCCGCGTACACGGCCAGCACCAGCAGCATGGCCACCGGTAGGACGGCGAAGGCGCGCTCGAATCCGGCTGCCAGCGTCCGGGTGTCACGAATCCACCAGGCGATGAGCAGACCGCCGGTGCCCAGCGCGAAGATCGGCACCGAGGCCAGCACCATCGAGGTGATGCCGAAGATCGCCACCCAGTGCGCGGCCCGCGCGGGCGTCTCGTCGGGCCAGCGGTGCTGTGCCCGGCCGACTTTCACGGCGGGGGAGCCGGCCCACTCCTGTTCGGCCTTCACCTTGCCCGATACCGAGGAGCCGGGCGCGATCTCGGCATTGCGGCCGATCCTGGTGCCGGGCAGCAGGATCGAGCGGGCGCCGACCACCGCGCCCGGCCCGATCTCGATCGGCCCGATGTGCACGAGGTCGCCGTCGATCCAGAACCCGGACAGGTCCACCTCGGGTTCGACGCTGCAGCCGTCGCCCAGTTCCAGCATGCCGGTGACCGGCGGCAGCGTGTGCAGGTCGACGCCCCGGCCCACCTTCGCACCGAGCGCCCGCGCGAATGGCACCATCCACGGTGCGCCGGACAGGTTCTCGGCGCCGCTGGCCTCGGACAGTCGCACGGCCATCCACAGCCGCAGGTGCACCCGCCCGCCACGCGGATAGGTGCCCGCGCGGACGCCGCGCAGCAGCAGCCGGGAACCGGCCACGCACAGCGCCATCCGGCCGGGCGGGGAGATGAAGAGCAGGAACGCCAGCAGCATCCACCACCACGACAGGTGCGGCAGCCACGGCAGCGAACCCGACCAGCCGGCGACATTGCCGACGATCGACAGCCAGGTCAGCCATTGCAGGCCGGTCAGGGTGGTGAGTGGAATCGTTGCCAGCACCTGGAACAGCTGCGCCGACCGGGGGACCGGCCGGACCAGTCGCTCCTCGACCGCGGCGGTCGGCGCGAAGCCGTCCAGCAGGGCGGCCAGGGCGCCCAGCCGCGGATGGTCGTAGAGGTCCGCGACGGCGATGCGCGGCTGCCGCTCCCGCAGCGCCGCCACCAACTGGGCGGCCGCGAGCGAGCCGCCGCCCAGATCGAAGAAGTCGGCGTTCGGGTCGGTGACCTCCGCACCGAGAATCGAATCCCACAGTCCCGCGACCCACCGCTCGGTCTCGGACAGACCGCTCTCGGGGGTGGCGGCGATGGCCTTGGGCAGCGGCCAGGGGAGCGCGTCGCGGTCGACCTTGCCGGAGGTGCGGGTCGGCAGTTCCCCGACCACGGCCAGTCGCGGCACCAGCGGGGCCGGAAGCTGTTCGGCGAGAATGTTTCTCGCGGCGGTGAGGTCGTAGCCGGCATCAGGTCCGGTCAGGTAGCCGACCAGGATCTTGTTGCCCGCGTTGGTGGTCCGGATCGCGGCCGCCGCGCCCGTCACACCCGGCAGATGCTGCAGCGCATTGTCGATCTCGCCGAGCTCGATGCGGCGGCCACCCAGTTTGATCTGATCGTCGGCCCGGCCCAGGAAGACCAGTCCCTCGCGATCGTTGCGCACCAGATCGCCACTGCGGTAGGCGCGTTCCCAGCCGACCGACGGCAGCGGCGCGTACTTCTCGGCGTCCTTGGCCGGATCGAGATAGCGTGCCAGCCCGACACCGCCGATGACCAGCTCACCGGATTCGCCCTCGCCCACCGGATCTCCGGTCGCGTCGACGACGGTCAGGTCCCAGCCGTCCAGCGGCAGCCCGATCCGGATGGGGAAGCCGCCGTCCAGCAGCGCCGCGCAGGCCACGACGGTGGCCTCGGTGGGGCCGTAGGTGTTCCACACCTCGCGCTCGGAATGCTGGTTGCCCGCAAGCCGTTCGGCCAGCTCGGGCGGCACCGCCTCACCGCCGAAGATGAGCAGCCGCACGGGTTCGAGCGCCTCGGCGGGCCAGGTGGCCGCCAGCGTGGGCACGGTCGAGACGATGCTGATCTCCCTGCGGACCAGCCACGGCCCCAGATCGGCGCCGGTCCGCACCAGCGCGCGCGGGGCCGGGACCAGGCAGGCGCCGTGCCGCCACGCCAGCCACATCTCCTCGCACGAGGCGTCGAAGGCGACCGACAGTCCGGCCAGCACCCGATCCCCGGGCCCGATCGGCGCATTCTGCAGGAACAGCCGCGCCTCGGCATCGACGAACGCCGCGGCATTGCGATGGGTCACCGCAACGCCTTTCGGTGTTCCGGTGGACCCGGAGGTGAAGATGATCCACGCGTCGTCGCCAGGGGTGGGCGTGGCGGTCGTCACGCGATCGCCGGATTCCCTTGCCACTCCGGTGGATTCGATCCCATCCGCGGTCACGATGGCCGAGACCCGCGCCTCCCCGAACACCAGCCGGGCGCGTTCGTCGGGATCATCGGCGTCCACCGGCACGTACGCGGCTCCGGCGTGCAGGACCGCCAGGATCGTGATGTACAGCCCGCGCGTGCCGGATGGCATCCGGACCCCGACCCGGTCGCCCGCCCGCACCCCGGCCGCGGCCAGGCGCTCGACCTCGAGCGCGATCTCGGTGAGCAGCTCCGCGTATCCGAGTTCCACCTCACCGTCGTCGAGGGCGGGTGCGTCGGGGTGCGCCGCGGCGGTGGCGGCGAGAATATCGACCAGCGTGCGGGCCTGCGGTGCGAGGGCGGCCCGCAGCATCGGGTTCGCGTCTATCGCGGTATCGGCCTGCTGTTGCGGCATTAGGTGCTGCCCACCTCTCGTGGAACCATCCGGCGCTTCTGCGTTGGTTGTTTCATACGAGAGTTACCGACAGGCAAACTGTGAGGCGGCCATTGGCCCACGGTACCGGTACGTCCTGGTCGTCCGGTGTTCACCTGGCGGCTATGCGTGGAACTGTGCGAAGAATCGCCAGATCACGTCGGTGGCGTCGAACTGGTGGGTGACCTTGCCGACAATCGGCTGCGGCAGGTACTGCGGGCCGTCCGGCCAGGTGTGGCCGCCCTCGGCGATCGAATAGAGCTGGACCTTGGCGCCGTTCGCGCAGTCGGAGGATTGGACGGTCACGGTGGTGCCGTCGTCGATGCGCTGCGGGAGCGTGGTCGTGGTGGCCGCGTCGCAGGAGTTCTTCTCGCGCCACAGCTGCTGGGTGGCGTCGACCGAGAGCACCGGGCTCGAGCCCGCGCCGTGGTGGCCGGAGGTGATGCGCACGACACCACCGGCGTAGGGGACGATCGGGTCGGAGGTGCCGTGGACCTCCAGAACCGGCAGGGAATGGGTTGGGGCACAGGCGGATACGTCGTCCTCGGGGAGCGGGCCCGCTACCGGGGCGATGGCCGCCAGCTTCCCGGACAGGCGGCAGCCGAGGTCCTCGGTGAACATGCCGCCATTGGACATGCCGGTGGCATAGACGCGGGCGGGGTCGACGGAGTCGTCCGCGATGATCCGGTCGATCACGGCCGCAACGAAACCCACGTCGTCGATATTCGCGGCGCCGGCGTGGGTGTCGTCGCCGCGGCCGTCGTTCCAGGACTTCCCGTAGCCGTTCGGGTAGACGGCGATGAAACCGTCGGCGTCGGAGGCCATGTCGAAGCCGAAGGAACCGGCCATGTTCTCGGCATTGCCGCCGCCACCGTGGAAGGCGAGCACGGCGGGCAGCAGGCCCTGCGGTCGGTTGGCGGGGTAGTGGATGATGTATTGCCGCTGCAGTCCGCCGTATTCGAGGGTGACGGTGGTGTCGCCAGCGGCGCGGGCCCGCGGGTGCCCGCACCCGGCGGCCATGAAGGCGCTGAACAGCACGATCGCTGCGGCGAATCTCGGTGCGTTCACCCGAGTGATCGTAGAGAGGCAGCCTGAAGCTGAGCTGAAGCTTCGTGTCAGCTGTGAGCCCGGATGGCGGCCAGTGCCGTGGCGGCGACTTCGTGTGGTGGAGGACCTATTTCGATGCTGAGAATATGCTCGTCGGGACCCGGCGCCTCCAGGGTGCCGAGCTGGGAATCGAGCAGGCCCGGCGGCATGAAATGGTCCATGCGCGCGGTGAGGCGGCGCTGCAACTCGTCCCGGGATCCGGTGAGATGCAGGAAGGTCAGCACCGCGCCGGGGTGCCCGGCGAGGCTGCGGCGCAGCACGTCCCGGTAGGAGCGCTTCAAGGCCGAACAGGTCACGACCGCCGAGCGGCCCGCCGTGAACTCGTTGGACATCCAGGTCGCGATGGCCTCCAGCCACGGCTCCCGATCGGCGTCGGTGAGGGCGTGGCCCGCGGCCATCTTCGCGATATTGGCGGGCGGGTGCAGGTCGTCGCCTTCGAGGAGATCCCAGCCCAGGCTGCTCACCAGCATGCCGGCGACCGTGGATTTCCCGGATCCGGAGACGCCCATGAGCACTGTGATCTGCGGTCGCGCGGGGGTTGCCATCGCTGCTCCTAGACGACCGCGCTGAGGGCGAGCACGCCCGCCAGCCCGGCCACTGAGATCACGCATTCCATGAGGCTCCACGACTTCAGCGTCTGCACGACGTCCAGGTGCAGATACTCCTTGACCATCCAGAACCCGGCGTCATTGACGTGCGACAGGAACAGCGAGCCCGACCCGATCGCCAGCACCATGAGCGAGACGTGGGAGGTGCTGAGCCCGGCCGCGACCGGAGCGAGAATGCCCGACGCCGTCACCGTTGCGACGGTGGCCGACCCGGTGGCGACGCGGATCAGCGCGGCCACGAACCAGGCCAGCAGCAGCACCGGCAGGCTGCTGTCGCGAATCGCGTCGGCAATGGTGCCGGCGATGCCGGTGTCGACCAGCACCTGTTTGAAGCCGCCGCCCGCGCCGACGATCAGCAGGATGCCTGCGACCGGCGGCAGCGCGCTGTTCATGGTGTCCGCCAAGGCGTCCCGCGTCATGCGGCCGCCACGGCCGAGCACGATCATGCCCACCATCAGTGCGATACCCAGCGCGACGACCGGGGTGCCGAGCACATCCAGGACCTTCTTCACCTCGGACCCGGACCTCGGCGAGACCACGTCGAAGACCGCGCTGCCGAGCATCAGCACGACCGGCAGCAGGATGGTGGCCAGGGTGGCGGCGAAGCTCGGCCGCGGCCCCTTCTGCTCGGCGGGTTGCCCGGCGGCCCCACCGGTCGAGAACAGTTCCGGCACCGGCACATTCACCCACCGCGCGGCCAGCTTGCCGAACAGCGGCCCCGCGATGATCACCGTCGGCACCGCCACCAGCACACCCAGACCCAGCGTCAGTCCGAGATCGGCCTCGAGCGCCGCCACCGCGACCAGCGGACCCGGGTGCGGCGGCACCAGGCCGTGCATGGCCGACAGGCCCGCCAGCGCCGGAATCGCCACCGCCATCAAGGGAAGTCGCGACCGGTTGGCGACCAACAGGATGATCGGCATCAGCAGCACCACACCGATCTCGAAGAACATGGGCAGGCCGATGATCGCGCCCACCAGACCCATCACCCACGGCAGCGCCCGCGGCCCGGCCCGGTTCACCACGGTGTCGACCACCTGATCCGCGCCGCCGGAATCGGCGAGCAGCTTGCCGAACATGGCGCCGAAGCCGATCAGGATGCCGACGCTGCCCATGGTCGAGCCGAAGCCCTTGACGAAGGAGGTCACGGTGTCGGTCGCGCCCAGCCGGGCGATGAGCCCGACCGCGACCGCGCCGATGGCCAGCGCCAGGAACGGATGCATTTTCAGCCAGGTGATCAGGCCGACGATGAGCGCGACACCGAGCACGGCCGCGGTGATGAGCTGGGCGCTACCGGTATGCCGGGTGGCCGCGTCGGCCAGGTTCGCGACAGCGAGTGGTTCGAGGTTGGGCATGACGCTTCTTCGAGTCGGGTGCAGTGATCCAGGGCACAGAGCCAAATACGGACGACTATAACAAGCATATGCTCAAATAAGTACTACGTATTTCACTCTGGATGTCGATAGATATGCCTCGGATGTGTGACACTGAAGCCATGGTCGACCGCGCCGAGTTCTTGCCCCTGCACGAATCGGTGCTGGATCGGCTCGGCGCCGACATCGCCTCCGGCGGCATCGCACCCGGCACGCGCATCTCCTCCGACGAGATCGCCACCCGCTTCCACGTCTCACGCACCGTCGCCCGCGAGGTCGTGCGCGTGCTGGAATCCCTGGGCATGGTCAGCATCCGGCGGCGTGCGGGCATCACCGTCCTGGACCCCGCGCACTGGCATGCGCTGGACCCCAAACTGATCCGCTGGCAGCTCGCCGGCCCCAACCGCTTCGCCCAGCTGGCCTGGCTGGCCGAACTCCGTTCCGGCATCGAACCACTGGCCGCCCGCGCGGCCGCCACGCACGCGACACCCGAGCAGTGCGCGGCCCTGACCGCGGCGGTCATGGGCATGTCGGCCACGGCCCGCGCCGCCAACACCGCCGCCTACCTCGACCACGACATCGCGTTCCACGCCACCCTGCTGGCCGCGTCCGGCAATCCGCTGCTGCAGGTCTTCGCCCCGATCATTCGCGAAGTCCTCACCGGCAGAACCGAACACGAGCTCATGCCGGTACAGGCCAATCCGCAGGCCCTGCAGCTGCACGCCGCCGTCGCCGCCGCGATCCAGTCCGGTGACGGACCCGGCGCCGAATCCGCCATGCGCGAGATCGTGTCCGAATCCGCCACCGCGATCGCCTGCCTGCGGCCGACGACGCCCGAATAGCGCTGCCGCTAGGGCACGATCAGATACCACTCCGCCCACGGGCCCTGCAGCGGCCAGCTGTTGGCGAACAGCTTGGCCAGTCCCATCCCGACCCACAGGTCGACCGTCTGGGTTTCACCCGGACCAGCACCGGTGCGGACATACACGTCCCGCGATCCGCCGCCCGCGGACCCCAGCCAGCCCAGCACGATGTGATTGCCGCACGGCCCACCCAGATACCCCAGCGGTGTCACGTGCGCGGTCACATGGCCGGGCATGCCGTGCGTGGCCTCCAGACCCACCGCGATCTGCCCCGCACAGAAATTCGCGTCCCCGAAGGTGAACACCGTGGTGCCGAACGGCGCCCACTGCGGCAGCCAATCCGCCTGCGCCGGGGCCGCGCCCACCCCGCCGACGCCCAATGCGAGCCCGGCGGCCGCGATCACCCCCGCCAGCATCCGTACAATCCTCATAATCGGATGTCCTTCCTGCCGGTCGAATTCCACGACCGCACAGCCCGTCTCCCGCCATCCGGCCCGAGACGACCCCCGACGACTAGCCTCGTCGCGCGCGGAAGCCGTTCCTCTCCAGCCTATCCAATCCGCACACCGCGCTTACCCCGTTTCGTGCAGGACGCCGGGCCGCGGAATCGGTTGGGGCGGGCGGCGGACTCGGCCCCGGGTGCCCGGTATTGTCTGCGGTGCACGTGGATCGGGAGGATTTGGTTGGCTGAGCAGCTCCGAACCGGCGTGGTCTTCGCCGGATATCGGGTCGAGCGACTACTGGGCGCCGGTGGGATGGGCGAGGTATATCTGGCCCACGATCGGGACCTACCCAGGTTCGTCGCATTGAAGCTGCTCAATCGCGTGGCCAGCGATGACGACGAGACCCGGCAGCGTTTCCTGCGGGAGGCGAACATCATTGCCCGGCTGTCGCATCCGAACATCGTCACCATCTACGCCCGGGGCGAGGAACAGGGACGGTTGTGGCTGGCCATGGCCTACGTCGACGGCTCCGATCTGGCCGCCGAACTGCTGGACGGGCCCCTGGAGCCCGAACGCGCCGCTGCCATCACCGCCGACCTGGCACGCGCCCTGGACTACGCCCACGAGGCGGGCGTGCTGCACCGCGACGTCAAGCCCGCCAATGTCCTGCTGACCGCTCAGCCGCGAGAGTGGGCGCTGCTCACCGACTTCGGCATCGCCGAGTCCCGGCACGAGGTGCGCGGTATCACCGAGAACGGCGAGGTGGTGGCCAGTTTCCAGTACACCGCGCCGGAGCGTTTCCACGGCGAGGCGCGGGTCGACCGCCGCGCCGACATCTACTCCCTCGGCTGCACGCTGTTCGAAATGCTCACCGGTGTACCGCCGTTTGGCGACTCGGATCTGCCGCGGCTGATCTACCAGCACGTCCGGGCCCCGGTGCCCTCACTGCGGGAACGGAATCCGGCGCTGCCCGCCGCCCTGGATCCGGTGCTGGCCCGGGCGATGGCGAAGAATCCCCGGGCCCGATTCGCCACCTGCACCGAGCTGTCGGTCGCGGTGAGCGAGGCGATCGCCGGCGCGCGGCCCCCGACACCGGCGCCGCCGCCTCGGGAGACGCACAGCCACAAGGCGATTCCACCGAGTCGCCAGTGGACCCGCTCGCGCACCCTGCTGGTGTTCCTGGCCGTGGCGCTGCTGGCCGGCGCCGCGGCCACGGCGGCCGGAATCCTCACGACGCTCGCCGATTCCAGCCCGCACAGCGCGGCCGGGTCCTCGACCAGCTCGACGGCGGCAGTACCCACTCGCCGCAGTACGAGCGCCGTCCCCACCTCGATCAGTACGTCCGCGGGCGCGGGCGCGGCCGCGGACGGGTGCCAGTCCCGCCGCACCCCCGACGGAGTGACCGGCACCGATCCGGGCGGCATCGCCAGCGGCCCCGACGCCGTCCTCGCCTTCGAGTACGCCTACTACGTACTCCGCTCCGGCAGCGTCGCACGGGAATTCGTGGCCGAGGACGCGGCGAATGTCGCGGACGCCGCCAAGATCCAGAGCGGCATCGACTCCCTGCCCGTCGGTACCCGCTATTGCGTGCAGGTCAGCCGGATCGCCGCTGCCGACGACGACCACTGGGCGGTGAAGGTCGCCCAGCAGCGTCCCGGTGAACTTCAGGACGTCTTCACCCAGACCGTCACCACCCGCACGGTCGGCAGCCGCACCCTCATCACCTCCATCGTCGAGGAGTAGTGCCTGCGGTTGCCGTTTCACAAAAGGGGTGGGTGTGCTGCGAGGCTGCTAGGGTGCGAAGCGTTGACTCGACGGGGACGACCCGGTGGGTCCGGTGAAAGTCGTTCGTCGGTAGGGAGTTTCGGACTTGGAGTCGACAGGATCGTGGAGCGGGGTCTCGGGGTCCGGGGGATGCCCGGTGCGCGGCGGGTCGCCGGTCGGGGTGGAAGAGCTCCGGATTCTGTTGGGGACGCCGGAATTCGCGGCCGATCCACACCGGGCCTACCGCGAGATGCGCCGGCAGTACGGCTCCATGGTGCCCATCGAGCTGGCGCCCGGGGTGCCCGCGACGCTGGTGGTGAACTATCGGACAGCGCTGCGAATCCTCAATGATCCCGAGCACTTTCCGGCCGATCCGAGGGTCTGGCAGGAGGGCATCCCCGAGGATTCGCCGATCCGGCCGATGATGCAGTGGTACCCCAACGCGCTGCGTAACGCGGGCGCCGAGCACACCCGCTACCGGCAGGCCTACACCGCCGGTATCGACGGGATCGACCTGCACGCCGTGCATTCCACGGTCGAGGAGATCGCGGGCCGGCTGATCGCGGGCCTGGCCGCCGCGGGCGGCGCCGACCTGGTGTCGCAGTACGCGCTGCCGCTGGTGTTCGAGGTGCTCAACCAATTGGTCGGCTGCTCAGCGGATATCGGCCAGCGGGTGGCCACCGGCATGGCCGCGTTGTTCGACACCGTCAATGCCGCGTGGGGCATGCAGACCCTGGCCGAGGCGCTCATGGAGCTCATCGCCATGCGCCGCGCCGAGCCCGGCGACGACGTCACCTCGCGCATGGCCCATCACCCGTCCGCGCTGAACGACGAGGAGATGCTGTACCAGCTGGTCAGCTTCTACGGCGCGGGCATCGAGCCCATGCAGAACCTGATCAGCAACACCCTGCTGCTCATGCTCACCGACGACCGTTTCGGCGGAGACATGCTGGGCGGCAGCCTCTCCACCCGCGACGCGCTCGACGAGGTGCTCTTCAACGACCCGCCGATGGCCAACTTCTCCATCAGCTACCCCCGTCAGCCCATCCTCATCGACACCACCTGGCTGCCCGCCCATCAGCCGGTCCTGATCAGCCTCGCCGCCTGCAACAACGATCCCGAGATCGCGGGCGGCGACCGCACCGGCAACCGGTCGCACCTGGCCTGGAGCGCGGGCCCGCACGCCTGCCCCGCCCGATCGGTGGCCTACCTGGTCGCGCAGACCGCCATCGACCAGCTGCTGGACGCGGTGCCGGATCTGACACTGGCCGTCCCGAAACACGACATCTCCTGGCGACCGGGTCCGTTCCACCGCGCCATGGTGGCACTGCCGGTCGAATTCCCGATCAGTCCCGCGCCGCGCGCGGTGTAAGGAGCGCCCCATGTCCCAGAGCCCGATCGTGCTGGATGTCACCGGCACCGACATCCAGGGCGAATCCGCCCGGATTCGCGAGCAGGGCCCCATCACGCTGGTCGAGCTGCCCGGCGGCGTGACGGCGTGGTCGGTCACCGACCAGGCCGTGCTCAAGACCCTGCTGGCCGATGCCCGCGTCTCGAAGGATCCGCGCCAGCACTGGTCCGCGTTCATCAACGGCGAGATCACCGAGGCCTGGCCGCTGCTGCCCTGGGTGGCGGTGGAGAACATGTTCACCGCGTACGGCGCCGACCACCGCCGACTGCGAAAGCTGGTGTCCCCGGCCTTCACTCACCGCCGCACCACCGCCATGCGCGAGCGCATCGAGGCCATCGTCACCGAGCTGCTCGACGAGCTGGCCGCGCTCCCGGCGGGCTCGGTCGCGGACCTGCGCTCGCTCTACGCCTACCCGGTGCCGATCCGCGTGATCAGCGGCCTCATGGGGGTGCCCGAGCACCTCGACGCCGCGATCCACAAGTGTGTCGACGGCTTCTTCGACGGGTCCCTGACCGCCGAGGAGTCGATGGCCAACTTCCTCGAAATGTACGAGCGGGTGGGCGAACTCGTCGCCTACCGCCGCGACAACCCGGGCGACGACATCACCAGCGCCATGATCGCCGCCCGCGACGACGAGGACGGCTCGCAGCTGGCCGACAAGGAACTCGTCGAAACCCTCATGCTCGTCATCAATGCCGGGCACGAGACCACCGTGAATCTGCTCGACCAGGCCATCGTCGCCCTGCTCACCCACCCGGAGCAGCTGGTCGCGGTCGTCGCCGAGCAGGCGTCGTGGAACGACGTCATCGAGGAGACCCTGCGCTACCAGTCGCCGGTGGCGCACCTGCCGCTGCGATACGCGGTGGAGGACATCGAGATCGACGGCTTCACCATCCCCAAGGGCGAGGCCATCCTTGCCTCCTACGCCGGCGCCAGCCGCGACCCGCGGATCCACGGTGCGACCGCCGACAGCTTCGACGTCCGCCGCGACACCAAGGATCAGCACGTGGCCTTCGGGCACGGCGCCCACCACTGCCTGGGCGCCCCGCTGGCCCGGCTGGAGGCCGCCATCGCGCTGCCCGCCCTGTTCGAGCGCTTCCCGAACCTCCGGCTGGCCACGGACGCAACGGAATTGACCCCGCTGGGCAGCTTCATCTCCAACGGGCACACCAGCCTGCCGGTGCGGCTGGGCGGCGAGTAGTCACGACCGTCGTGGGCCGGGTTCGTGCCCGGCCCGCCGAACGCGACTCCGCGGCCAGCCTCGAGAGCGGCTCCACCCCGGGCAGGGGAGTGAATCAGCCCGCGGCGACGGGTGGCCGCACGGTGCCGAATCCGGTGGCCTGCTCGAACGCGTGTCCGACCTCCAGAACCAGGCGGTCGGCACGATGCGGGCCGACGATCTGCAATCCCACCGGCAGCCAGGCGGTGGTGAATCCGGCGGGCACCGACAGGGCCGGACACCCGGTGGCACTGATGAAATACGCCGACCGCATCCAATCCAGATAGGTGTGCATCGGCTCGCCGTCCACCGTGTCCGGATACTCGAGCTCCACATCGAACGGCGGTACCTGGCTCACCGGCAGCAGCAGCACGTCATAGCGCTCGAAGAACTCCCGCATCCGATGGAACAGCATCGTATGCAGCACTTCGGCTTCGGCGATGTCGCGCCCGCTCAACGCCAGCCCCTGCTCGATATTCCACACCAGTGACGGCTTGACCCGATCCCGGTGTGCCAGTACCGGTTCCAGCGCCAGCGCGAACAGCCACGCGCGCAGCGTCCGGAAAACCTGTTCTGCCCCCGACAGATCCGGGCAGTCCTCGGTCACGACCGCACCGAGCTCGGAGAACACCCGGACCGCCGGTTCGAGCACCTCCCGCACCGCCCGATCGACCGGCACCGCCCCGCCCAGATCCGGCGACCACGCCACCCGCAGCCCGCGCAGGTCCCGGTCCAGGGATCCGGCGAAGATCGACCCTGGTTCGGTGATCGCGAGGGGACTGCGCGGATCCGGGCCCGCCAGCACCGACAGCAGCAGCGCCGCATCGGCCACCGTGCGTGCCATCGGCCCCTGCACCGTCAGCGTTCCCCACGCGTACGGATCCGGCCAGGTCGGCACCCGGCCCGGCGACGGACGGAAGCCCACCACATTGCAGAACGACGCCGGATTGCGCAGCGACCCGCCCATATCGCTGCCGTCGGCCAGCGGCTGCAGACCGCACGCCAGCGCCGCCGCGGCGCCACCGCTGCTGCCGCCCGCCGACTTGCCGAGATCGTAGGGATTGCGGGTGGCACCGAAGATCGGATTCACGGTGTGCGAGCCGGCCCCGAACTCCGGCACATTGGTCTTGCCCACGGTGATGACCCCGGCCGCGTGCAGCCGCTCGATCAGCAGCTCGTCGCGCTCGGGGATCTGCTGCGCCAGCAGCGGGCTGCCGTAGGTGGTGCGGATGCCCGCGGTGTCGTGGGTGTCCTTGTGCGCCATCGGAATTCCGTGCAGCGGACCCGGTTCGGCCCCGGCGGCCACCCGCTGGTCGGCGGCGCGGGCGGCGTCGAGCGCCTGCTCGCCCACCAGGGTGACGATGGCATTGACCTTGGGATTGATCCGCTCGATCCGATCCAGGTGGGCGCGCACCACCTCCACGGCCGAGACCTGGCGGGCGCGCAGCCAGCCGGCCAGCTCCCGTGCGGACGCGTAACAGATGTCGGAATCCACCGGCGCTCCTCATGATCCGGATGCGATTGCCTCGGCTCCCATAGTGACGCCCACAGCCCGAATCCTCGACCCCTGTCGCGCATCGGCACACGCGGCTCGATGGCCGCCGCGCGTTTGCGGGGTGGATGCGGGACTTGTCGCGCGATGCGGTTCTCCCGCCGGCCGGGGGCCGGGGGTTGGACGATGGAGCTCAGGCGCGATACTGGCCCTGCGTCTTTCCACGTGTGTTCAGCGATCCAGATCCGTCACACAGGAGGAACGAACAACATGGTCATTCTCCGGAAACAGCACCGCTCGACCGTCACCGCCGCTGTCGTCGCGGCCCTGGGCGCGGGGGTGCTGCTCGCCGCGGCGCCCGCGCTGGCCGCCAACTCCATCACGGTCGAATCGGCGGGAGCATCGTCGATCGACATCGATTACACCTGCGAGGCGTCCGCGGGCGTCGTCGGCATCCTGGCCATGGTCGGCGATCCGAACGCGGACCGGCCGGCCGCCACCGGCGCGCAGGACTCGTTCACCTGCGACGGCTCCCAGCGCGCCGCGACCATCGCGCTCACCGCGGTGGCGGGGGAGGCGCCGCTGGTATCGGGTGCCCCCGTGCAGGTCCGGGTCGCGCTGGTCGATCAGAGCCAGACCGTCGTCTCCGGGACCGCGAGGTTGCTCACTCTCAGCTGAGCCTTCGGTGCGCAAGCTGTTTTCTGCCCGACAGCATTCGGAAACCTGCCGTTAGAAAGCGGCTGCCAGACTCGCCGCCGCGCGCCCGACGAGCATCCCGTCGGGCCGCGGACGGCCATCGCCGTCGGAGCAGAACAGACGGCCATCGCCGTCGGAGCAGAACAGACGGCCATCGCCGTCGGAGCAGAACAGACGGCCATCGCCGTCGGAGCAGAACAGACGGCCGTCGCCGTCGGAGCAGAACAGTCGCCCGGTCGTGTGCGCGGGCGGCACGCGAGAACCAGGACCCGGACGTGCGATATTGCTCGATTATGTGCAGCATGGCAGTAATGGCTGCGGCGGGGCTCGTCGCGCTGTCCTCGACGCCCTTCGATCCGGCGGCGCGCGCCCAACCGGATGTGATGACGCCGGCCGACCCGGGGACCGCGCCGGCGGCACCGGACGGTTCGGCCATTGTCGGCACCCGGCACGTCGACGACCGGCACCTCGAAATCACCGTGCACTCCGCCGCCATGAACCTCGACTTTCCGGTGGAGGTGCAGCTGCCCGCCGACCGGTCCGCGCCCCGCCCGGTGCTCTACATGCTCAGCGGCGGCAGCGGCGGCAAGGGCGCGGCCTCGTGGGATCGCCGCACCAATGCCTTCGACTTCCTGGCCGACAAGGACGTCAATGTCGTGCAGCCCATCGGCGGCGCGGCCTCCTATTACGCGGACTGGCTGCAGCCGGACCCGCGGCTGGGCGTCATGAAGTGGACGACCTATCTCACCGAGGAGCTGCCCCCGCTCATCGATGCCGCGCTGGGCACGAATGGCGTGAACGGCCTTGTCGGAGTATCGATGTCGGGGACGTCGGTCCTGCAGCTGCCGATCGCCAAACCGGGCCTGTACCGGTCGGTGGCGGCCTTCAGCGGCTGCGCGCGGATCGCCGATCCGGTGGGAGAGATGTATGTCCGGATCACGGTCGGGTTCGGCGGCGGCGACGCCGGCAATATGTACGGCCCGCCCGGTGACCCGATGTGGGCGGCCAACGACCCCTACCTGCACGCCGAGGCACTGCGCGGGCTCGACCTGTACCTGTCCAGCGGCAATGGCATGCCCGGGCCGCACGACAAGGCCGGCGACCGCCACTTCGCCGGTGCCGGAGACAGTCTCGCGAACCAGATCCTGGTGGGCGGCATCCTCGAGGCCGCCGTCGACCAGTGCACGCACGCCATGGCCGGCCGGCTCGCGGACCTGGGAATCCCGGCGACGGTGGAACTGCACCCCTACGGCACCCACTCCTGGGGTTACTGGGACGACGAGCTGCCCGCCTCCTGGCCGGTGCTGGCCCACGGGCTCGGTGTGTAGCGCAGGCCGGTCAATCCTGTTCCGGCGGTAGCTGTTCCAGCGCCCATCGGGCCCAGTCCCGGTTCATGGCGGTGGCCCGGGCGCCGTATTCCAGCGCGAGGTGGCCGTAATGTGACAGATTACTGTCGGTCCAGTCGATGTTCTGCTCGAGTTTGCCCAGTTCGGCGTGGGCGTGTTCGGCGCGTTCCGCGATGCCCGCCAGATAGGCGCGGGCCTGCTCGGGCGACAGGATGCCGAGGAAGAACACGCGCAACAGCATGTCATTGCGTGTCACTTGTTTCGGCTGGGTGGTCGTGAGCCAGCTGCGCAGGTCGTCCAGCCCGGGGTCGGTGATGGTGTATTCCTTGCGGCCGCGCGGTCCTTCGTCGCTGACGGCGATGAATCCGGTGTCGGCGAGTTTGGTGAGCTCGGTATAGATCTGGCTCTGCGTCGCGGGCCAGACATTGGCCAGCGAGTGCTTGAAGGTCCGCAGCAGGTCGTAGCCGCTGGCGGGACCGTCGGACAGCAGCCCGAGCAGGGCGTACCGGAGACTCATGCACACATCTTACATTCCAGTATTGACATGTCGAGCATGGAGGCTCAGGCTTGGACATGTCAGAACTGGAATGTCGCGGCATCGAGGAGCTCCGCTCCTCTGGCAGGCAGGTATCGAACATGACCACACCTCCCCACCTCACCGGCAACTACGCACCCGTCGCCGACGAGCTCACCACCCACGACCTACCCTGCACCGGAACGATTCCCGAGGAACTCACCGGCTGGTACCTGCGCAACGGGCCCAACCCGCACGCGGCGGCCTCCAAACACTGGTTCCTCGGTGACGGCATGGTGCACGGCGTGCGGATCGAAGGCGGGCGCGCGGTGTCCTATCGCAATCGGTGGGTGCGCACCAGCACCTTCACCGACGGGGTCCGGGGCATGGACGCGCAGGGCCGGCGGGATTTCACTGCGGGCGTGGCGAATACGCACGTCATCCGGCACGCCGGACGCACGTTCGCGCTCGTGGAATCCTCGTTTCCCTACGAATTGACCTGCGATCTGGACACTCTGGGACCGCACGATTTCGACGGCAAGCTCACCACCGCCATGACCGCGCACCCGAAGACCTGCCCGGTCACGGGGGAGCTGCACTTCTTCGGCCACGACTTCTCCGAGCCCTACCTGACCTATCATCGCGCCGACGCGGCCGGCACGCTCGACGTCAGCCGCGGGATCGACGTCCCGGCCGCGACCATGCACCACGACTTCGCGCTCACCGCGAACCACGTCGTATTCATGGATCTGCCGGTGGTTTTCGACCTGCCGACCGCCATGGCCGGTACCGGCATGCCGTTCCGTTGGAACGACGACTACCAGGCGCGCCTCGGCGTGCTGCGCCGCGACGACCCGCACGGTGAGGTGCGCTGGTTCGCCATCGAACCCTGCTACATCTTCCACACCCTCAACGCGCACGAGGAAGACGGCCGGATCGTGCTGCACGCCATGCGCTATCCGAGCATGTGGCGCACCGAATCCCGCGACTTCGACGAGGGCGCGACACTGTGGCGCTGGACCATCGATCTCGCCACCGGGGCGGTCCGCGAGGAGCAACTCGACGACCGCGTCGCCGAGTTCCCGCGCATCGACGATCGCCTCGCGGGCCTGAATGCCCGCCACGGCCACGTGTCGGTCTCCGACGGCGGCACCGGCGCGCTGCTGCGCTACGACCTCCACACCGGCTCGAGCACCGCCCACACCTTCGGCCCCGGCCGCCTCCCCGCCGAGGCCTCCTTCGCCCCCGCCGACGAAACCCCGGGCGGCGCAGGCTATCTCATGACCTACGTCTACGACTCCGCCGAGGATCGCAGCGATCTCGTCATCCTCGACGCCACCGACCCGGCGGCCTCACCGGTCGCCGCCATCCACCTGCCCCGCCGCATCCCGTACGGCTTCCACGGCAACTGGCTGCCCGACCACTGAGACGCGCGGGAGCAGTCGAGCCACCGCCCCCTGCCGGTTGCCGGCCCGGCCCGCTGGAGGACAACCTCGGGCGCTCACCGTCGAACTCGATCCGGCCCAGCCGGCCCGGCCGCACGAGGCGACCGCCATCGATCGTGGCTTCCCACACGCTTTCTGGATCTACCCATGATCCGCAGCGTCATCGCAGTGCGGCGAGCACGCCTCGCCGCACTGCGGGTTCGAGCATCACAACCATCCGAGCGAGCCGAAGACGATCAGGGCGAGTACGTCGATCCCCAGAATCGCACCCACGGCAATGGCTTTCGCCCGCACCGTCTTCAGGTCGTGGACGTAGAAGCAGGCGACGAAGAACGGCACGTATCCGAACAGCCAGATGAGATACGGGAAGCCCGCGTGCCACCAGGACCAATCCCAGGTCAGCACACCCGCCTTGTTCAGCAGCACCTCCACGCCGACCGCGGCCGCAGAGTTCGCCGCGATGAGGACCGGCCGGTTGGGCAGGCTCAGGATGCGAACCTCCTTGGGCGGCAGCATCTTCGCCGCGGCCACACCCATGATGGCGAACATGAAGCAGATCTCGATATTGAGGCCGATGAGGATCTGATACGCCGTGGGCCCGCTCGCGCCCCACACCGGCGCCCGCCCGGTGGCGTGGAAGACCAGCGAGTTCCAGATCTCGTTGAACCAGTCCATGCCCCACAGGGCCAGCCCCGCGAACAGCACATTCCAATTCCGTCGTTCGACCTCGGTCGCGTAGACGTAGATGACGACCAGCAGCAGCGGAATCACGTACCACTTGAACTGGCTGCTGTCACGCAACAGCTCGAGCGCGGCCCGCGCGTGATCGGTCATCGCCGAACCCTCCTCGTCACCGTTGAGCCTGGCGAGTGTGTGACAAATCAACGTGAAATGTCAACATGTAAGCCGGAATCGCCGGTGCCGGGATCGGTCTCCTGACCACGGACGCGGCCCGGTTCGCGCTCTCGGGCACCGCGGTCGGTGTCGCGTGTGACAGCTGCCCGCCGCTGACCGAGCTGTGCAAGCAGCTACTGAGATCGCAGCATTCAAGAAACCGGCCGGTGTGTCCGAATTATTTTGCTGCCGTCGGGCAGACGTCCTGTATTGCCAGGCCGACCAATTTGGCCGCATCGTCGTGCGAGAGGTGAATGCCCGAGGTCGTGGATTTGTCCAGCGCTTGCTGATAAAGATCATTGTCCTCGTCGGCCTTGTTCGCGCCATTGTTCAGGTCGGTGCAGACACCGGTCGCCAGTGAGTAAACGGCGGCGGTTGATTCGAAACCTGCCTGGAGATTCACGTCGGCCTTCACATTCGGGGGATTCGACTGCGACCGGGGCGGTGTGGGCCCGGGCGGTGGTATCGGGCCAGGCGGTCGCCCGGTGTGCGGATACCACGTCGAGGGCGTGGGCTGTCCGAACGGGGCGGGACCGGTGCCTGTCACCGGTTGCCGTGGTCCGGTGTTCGACATGGGTGGCGGCGGTGTCCGGCCGGCGATGTGCCTCGCCAGCGGCACCCGTCGGGATTGCCCGGCACGCGCCGACCGGCTCCCGGGCCGGACCCATATCCGACCGCACTCCTGATCACCGGTTTCGGGCGTGGCGGGCCGTCAGAAGTGTGACCGCCGTTACCCGGTGCCCGGCCTCCGGTAGCGAGAGATGTGCTCGATTCGGTCCCAGGCAGCTGGCCCCGGTAAAATCGGTGGTTCTTGTGTGCCGCGATGGCGCACACTCGTCCAGTTAACTACCAGCACGCGCTGTACCTGAGGAGACGCTTGTGATCACCGCGACCGACCTGGAGGTCCGGGCCGGAGTCCGCACCCTGCTGACGGCGCCGGGGTCGGCACTGCGGGTGCAGGCCGGGGATCGGATCGGGCTGGTGGGGCGCAATGGTGCCGGGAAGACCACCACCCTGCGCATTCTCGCCGGTGAGGGTGAACCCTACGCGGGCAAGGTCATCCGTTCTGGCGAAATCGGCTATTTGCCGCAGGATCCGCGCGAGGGCAACCTCGATGTGCTCGCCAAGGATCGCGTGCTGTCGGCGCGCGGGCTCGACGCCCTGCTGCGCGATATGGAGAAGCAGCAGGCGCTCATGGCCGAGGTCGCCGACGACGCCGAACGCGAGAAGGCCATCCGCAAGTACGGCCGGCTCGAGGAGCGCTTCTCCGCCCTCGGCGGCTACGTGGCCGAGAGCGAGGCCGCCCGCATCTGCCACAGCCTGGGCCTGCCCGACCGGGTGCTGAACCAGCAGCTGCGCACCCTCTCCGGTGGTCAGCGCCGCCGAATCGAGTTGGCGCGCATCCTGTTCAGCGCCTCCGACGGCAGCGGCGGCAAGTCCGACACCACGCTGCTGCTGGACGAGCCCACCAACCACCTCGACGCCGACTCCATCACCTGGCTGCGCAGCTTCCTGCAGAACCACGACGGGGGCCTGATCGTCATCTCCCACGATGTCGAGTTGCTCGGCGACGTGGTCAACAAGGTGTGGTTCCTCGACGCCGTGCGCGGCGAGGCCGACATCTACAACATGGGCTGGAAGAAGTACCTCGACGCCCGCGCCACCGACGAGCAGCGGCGTGTCCGTGAGCGCGCGAATGCCGAGAAGAAGGCGTCCGCGCTCAAGCAGCAGGCCGCCAAGCTCGGCGCGAAGGCCACCAAAGCCGCTGCGGCACACCAGATGGTCAAGCGCGCCGAGCGCATGCTCGCCGAGGCCGACGAGATCCGGGTGGCCGACAAGGTGGCGCGCATCAAGTTCCCCGAACCGGCGCCCTGTGGCAAGACGCCACTGATGGCCACGAACCTGACCAAGCTCTACGGGTCTCTGGAGATCTTCACCGGCGTGAACCTGGCCATCGACCGTGGCAGCCGGGTGGTGATCCTCGGCCTCAACGGTGCGGGCAAGACCACCATGCTCCGGCTGCTGGCCGGGGTGGAGACCCTGACCGCCGGGCAGATCGAGCCCGGACGCGGCTTGAAGGTCGGATATTTTGCCCAGGAGCACGACACTCTGGACGATCAGGCCACGGTCTGGGAGAACATCCGCCATGCCGCACCCGATGCGGGTGAACAGGATCTGCGCGGTCTGCTCGGCGCGTTCATGTTCTCCGGCCCGCAGCTCGAGCAGCCCGCCGGCACCCTGTCCGGTGGTGAGAAGACCCGTCTGGCACTGGCCGGCCTGGTCTCCTCGGCCGCGAATGTCCTTCTGCTGGACGAACCTACGAACAACCTGGACCCCGTCTCGCGTGAACAGGTCCTCGACGCGCTGCGCAGTTACGCGGGCGCGGTCGTGCTGGTGACCCACGACCCGGGTGCGGCCGAGGCGCTCAACCCCGAGCGGGTCATCATGCTCCCCGACGGCACCGAGGATCACTGGTCGCAGGACTACCTGGAACTGATCCAGCTGGCGTGAGAATGCGCCTCCCGCACGGAAAAACGCGTGGTCGGCGAAAGTCGGTGACTCACATCACAGCGTTTCGTTGATCACAGGCATCCGAGTCTCTAACCTGGAATGAGGCGCCCACGGCGACTCGGAGGAAGCCATGAGTGACAGGCCCGCACAGGGTAAAGCCGTATTGGGTAAAGGCACGCGCGTCACCGGGAAATCCCGCGATCGCCTGCAATCCCAGTTGAAGAAGCAGTACGAGGCCGGAGCCAGCATCCGGTCCCTGGCCCGGGAGACCGGGCGGTCGTACGGCTTCATCCACAACGTGCTCGTGGAGTCGCATGTGCAACTCCGCAGCCGGGGCGGTGCGAACCGCCGCAAGGCCGCCAAGGCCGGCAAGTAGCGTCTTTCCCTTTCCGGGAGTGGATTGCGGGTTCTCGACCGGCGAAAGCCGGTCGACGACTTGCGATTTCGGACGGCCTGCGGCGAATTCGGGCGATACCGTGCGAATTCGGGCGATACGGTGCGATGTTCGACGATTCGCGATGGCGCGCGGCCGCTAGCGGATCACGGTTCCGTCGCCGAGGACCAGTAGGTTTGCGAGGCTCTGGAAAATCGGCAGACCGGTCTTGATTTCGAGATAGGCGAACTGCCCCTGGGGGTTCACCTCCAGGAAGTAGAACTCGCCGTCGAGACCCACCCGCAGGTCGAGCACGCCGAAGGCCAGTCCCAGCGCGCCCATGAGCGTGGTGAGCGATTTGCTCACCGAGGCGGGCAGGCGATCGGCGGTGAAGGCCACCGACGTGTCCAGGCGCGAATCCACCCGTCCCACACCGGATTGCGAGTCGATGCGCACCACCCACTCGATACCGTCCACCCAGACGATGCGCAGATCGCTCTCGGCCTGGATGTAGTCCTGAAAGATGGTGGGGGAGTTGCGGATCGTGGCCAGCCGGTCGAAATCCGCCGGGGCGAACAGCCGGGTCTCGGTGAACGCGCCGCGCCCGGTGCCGGTGCGCTTGTAAACCACTGGCCCGGGCCGGGATTCGATGAAGGCGCGCGCCTCGTCGGGATCATTGGTGACGAGGGTCTCCGGGACCGCGAAGCCGGCGCGGTAGGCCGTCTCCAGCTGCACGACCTTGCGGCTCGCGGTGCGGTCGGCCCCGGGGTCGTTGACCCACAGGGCCGGGATCGACCAAAGCAGTCCCTGGAGGAATCCGTCGCATTCGGCGCGGCGGTAGGTGTCGTCCTCCTCGGACAGACCGGCCGGTACAGCGCAGGGGTGGGGCCGGCGCCACCATACCGAGGTGACATCGTCGAGCCCGAAGATGTGCGACAGGCTGCGGTAGGAGCCGTCCCCGCCGAGCCGGAAAGTGCCGTTCTCGCGCGGGAAGTCACGCATATCGAGGCGAATCGGGTTGTGCCCGTGGTGTTTGCGCAGGGTGGCGGCGAGGGCGTCGCCGTGGAGGTCCTCGGCCTCGGTGACGATGAGCACCGATCCCATGGTGCGGGCGGCCATGCGCGCTTCCGTCAGTCCAGGCTGTCGCAGGCGATGCCGTCGTCGCTGCCGAGGTGAGACCGGGTCTGGCAGCAGGTCATGGTGGCCCCGCCGGCACCGGGATGAGTCGTGAGATCCAGTCCGCGGGCCCAGATTTCGGTGAGCTCGCGCAGTTCGTCGTCGCCCCGCGCGGGACTGTGGTCCGGCGACAGGGTGAGGGGACGATCGGTGACCTCGACACGACGGCGCTGCGTGAAATCGGCAGTGGCGCCGGACCGTACGCGCACCAGCACTGGGCGACCCTCACAGCTGCCCTGCGCTGTCGCGGCATCCCACCGGGTGATGTCGAGGACATCGGCCCGATGGAAGGTCCAGGTGGTGCCGTCGCCGACCCGCACGCTGATACTTCGCTCGGTGGCTGCGACGAGATAGCCGGGTAGCGGTGGCGAGGTGCTGGCGAGGATCGCCGATACCGTTCGGTGCAGGGCGCCGGTCATGCTGAACTCCGATCTGCTCGGGATTTGCTGCGGGGCCGAGCGTGATCTGAATCATATCCCGCGAGGTACCGAATTCGGTCCGCAACGAAAGATTTCAGCTACTCCGGCAAACTCCGGCGGGGTTTCGGAAACTGCTCCCGCCGAAAGATTTTCGCTGAAAAACCGCGACCGGCCGGTGTGGGCGGCGCCCGATCAGAGACCGAGGATGTCCGGCGAGTCTGCCACCGCCCGCAGGGTCGCGCCGGGATCCGCAATCAGTTTGCGGGCGGCGAGATCGAGAATGCCGGAGACGACATCGATCTCCGCCGACACCGTGCCGTCGAGTTTCACGATCTGCTGGCGCATCCGGAAGATCTTGCCGCCGGTCCATTCGAATTCGCAGCTCACCGCGACCTCGTCGCCAAGATGCAGTTCGCGCAGGTACTTGACCGTCTGTTCCAGCACCACCGGCCCGATCCCCGCGGCCACCATCTTCTCGCCCGGCAGCCCGCCCGCCCGCAGCAGCTCCCAGCGCGCGTGCTCGGCGTACTGCAGATAAACGGCCTGATTCAGGTGCCCATTGATATCGAGCTCGTACCCGCGGACGGTGATGGGGACGGAGAATGTCATGCACCTGCCAACCCGGCACGCGGCAATGATCATTCCGCGTTTCCTGTGGTCTGTGGCACACCCCGCCGGCGACCACCGGGCTACTGGGGAATCAGGACGGTGCTCTCGCGTATAGCGGCAGGTTGCCGTCCCACCGTCGGTGCCGGTGCTGACGGGCGGATCGGTCATGGTGGCCCGGAATGCGAGCTCGGGATCGTGGCGGTGCGACGGGAATCGACCGGTGTAGCCGGTATGCCGCGCAGCCCGCCGCGGGAATCGCGCGATCACCGGTTCGGTTCGGCGGATTCCCCGGCGGCAGTGCGGGTTTCACGGTATCGAGGGTCTGCGAGCGTGAGCGCGGATCAAGCGCGGTTGGCGTTGCGCTCGGCCCACCACTGCGGTGCGTCGATGAAGTGGTTGTCGTACTCCTGCTGGGCGGCTTCGATATCGGCCGGGGTGGCCTCGCCGTGCGCGAGCCGCTCCAGGAAGCGGAAGTAGCCGTGGCGTTCGACGCCGGGCATGAGGGCGATGAGGATGCGGGCCGGGCTGTCGGGGGCCGCGCCGAAGGCGTGCGGCATGAACTTGGGGACGACGATCGCGCCGCCCGGGCCGACGGTGACGACCTTGTCCCCGGCCAGGACCTGGAGTTCACCGTCGGCCACGTAGAACAGCTCGTCGGACAGGGTGTGGTAGTGCGGCATCGCCCCGTCGGCGCCGCGGGTCATGGTGATCTCGACGGTGCTCACCGACCCGCCCGCCTCATTGGAGTCGATGAGCAGCCGCACCGAGACGGGCTCGCCGCCGATGATCTCGGCGTCCTGCGGCTGGCGGATGGCGGCGGGGCGGGAAGTGGTGGTCATGTCGAACTCCATATGATTCGGTGGGAGATAATTCGCTACCGAACTATATGGCATCGAATAGAGTGCTGTCCATGGGTGAGAAGAAGACCGACGCCGTGGACGTGATCGAGGAGCAGTGGCGGCGGGAGCGGCCGGATCTGGACGGCGAGGCCATGGCAATCATCGGGCGGCTGGGCCGGCTCGCGGTGGTCGCGGCCGATCGGATCGAATCCGTGTTCACGGCACACGGATTGCAGCGTGGCGAGTTCGATGTGCTTGCGACACTGCGACGTTCGGGCGAGCCCTACGAGCTCAACCCCTCCGGCCTCGCGGACACCCTCATGATGTCGCGAGCCGGGATGACCGGCCGCCTGGACCGGCTCGAGAAGGCGGGACTGGTCCGGCGGATCGCCGACCCGGGCGACCGGCGCGCGATCAAGGTCGCGCTCACCGATCGCGGCCTGCACCTCATCGACATCGTCGTCACCGAGCATTTCGAGAACGAAACCCGGATCCTCTCCGTGCTTTCCGCGCAGGAGCGCGCACACCTCGATCACATCACCCGGCGCCTGCTGGCCGAGCTCGAACGCGCGGGCTGACCCGGGCGCCGATGCTGGCCGAGCGCGACGCCCGCGAATGGGTAGCGGCGCGCACCCATTCGGCGGCCGACCTGCGTCGGGTGTTGGAGGTCGGCGGAACCCGGAGCGCCGCAGCCGAACTCAACCTCCACCATTTCCGGCGCAATGCCCGGACCCACACCCTGCGCGATCCGGTGCGATGGAAGTATCAGCACCTCGGCCGAGCGCTCCTGCACGATACGGCGCCACCGCTGCACGGCGTGATCTGACCGGGCGGGGTTCCGGACGCGCCCCGGAGCGACCGGTCAGGCGAGGGGGTCGGGCTGGGCGCGGCCGTGGGCGATGTCGTGGAACGCGGCGCGCAGCAGTGCGGTAATCCGTTCCGGCGGTGAGTCACTCAGCCCATCCAGGTGCAACAGATGGCGCCCGATCACCACGCCGACGGTGAGCGCGCCGAGCAGCCCGGCGCGCAACTCGGCCTCGTCCGCGGCGAGGTGCCCGGCGGCCTGGCGCTGTTGCGCGGCCATGGCCGCACGCACCTCGCCGGTGGCGTCCGGATGGGTGAGCATGGACCGAATCGCCGCCAGCGCGTTCACCGGTTCCTCGGTGAGCTTGGCCGCGAGTGCATTCAGCAGCAGTTCGGCGGCCTGCTCGGGCGTTCCCGCGATCGCCTCCGCGTTCCCCACCACCGCGACCTGTGCGAACAAATTCTCCTTCGACCCGAAGTACCTCATCACCAGCGCGGGATCGGTTTCCGCCTCGGCCGCCACGGCGCGAATAGTGGTGCGGTCGTAGCCCGATTCGGCGAACAGCCGCGCCGCGGCCGCCAGGATCCGGTCCTCGGTATTCCGACGTTGCTGTGCGCGAGTGGTGGCGGGATCCATTTGTTCAGTCTACGGATGTTGACTCGGTCCTCCCCGCGAGCGTAGTTTCGGTCTACCGTTGTTGACTGAAACTGGAGAGGTGCCCCATGTGGTACACGGTTCTGCTGTCCGCTCTCGTCGGAGTCATGGGCGCGAATGCCCTCCCGCACTTCATCAAAGGCCTTGTCGGCGAAGAGTTTCCGAATATCCTGGGCAACTCGCCCCTGCGGAACGCCCTCGCAGGCTGGCTCGGACTCATCCTCACCGGCCTGCTGATCTATGCGGCGGACCTGCTCGCACACCCCTGGCCGGACGCCGTCGGCATCTGCGCCGGAGCGCTCGTCATGGCCGTCTTCCACGGCCGCGGTGGTGCCTATCGCCTGAATGAAGTACTGGGCCTGCCCAATCCGCCCCGGCAGGTCGCGGCGTAACCCACCGAGGGATGACCGCAGCGCCCGGCGATCGACGGGTTCGTCACTGCCTGCGGCGAACCGAGGCTTCCACCAGGTCAAGGACGGCTTCGAGGTTGTCGTTGGCGTGGCCGGAGGCGATGCGGGCGATGAGGCCGTCGAGGACCAGGTCCAGGTAGCCGAGGAGGACTTCGGTGGGGACATCGTCGCGCAGGGCGCCGGCGGCCTTGCGGCGTTCGAGGCGGGCGACGGTGGCGGCGGTGAGCTCTTCGGAGCGTTCTTCCCAGTTGGCCCGGAATTCGGGGTCGTTGCGCAGGCGGCGGGCGATCTCCAGGCGGGTGCCCAGCCAGTCGAAATCTTCTGGGCGGGCGAGCATATCGCGCATGACCTGGATCAGACCCTGATTGGCCGCGACCTCGGCCATGCGGCCGGCGTCCTCCTGGGCCAGGGCCAGGAACAGGGCGTCCTTGTCGCGGAAGTGGTGGAAGATCGCGCCCCGCGACAGACTGGTCGCTTCCTCCAGTCGACGCACGGTGGCGCCCTCGTAGCCGAACTCGGCGAAGCAGCGGCGGGCTCCGTCGAGAATCTGGCTGCGCCGGGCGGCGAGGTGGTCGTCACTGACCTTGGGCACTGGCTCCTCCGAAACGTATTGTGCGGGTTCTCCTTAGTCGATCTTGCGACCAATTCGGAGAACCCGCACGAGCGACGAGCGAAGCGGCCCGGGAGCGGGCCGCGCGGCGGGCGGCGGACCTGCGAAAATCGCGAGATCCACCGCCTGCCACCACGTCTCGGCTCCGAAACAGCCCTTCGAAACCGAGACGGTATCGCGGTGACTAGCCGCGAATCATGTTGCGCAGCACGTACTGCAGGATGCCGCCGTTGCGGTAGTAGTCCGCCTCACCGGGGGTGTCGATGCGGACGACCGCGTCGAAGACGACCTTCTCGCCGTTCTCCTTGGTGGCGGTCACCTTCATGGTCTTCGGAGTCACACCCTCGTTCAGCTTGGTGATGCCCTCGATGTCGAAGACCTCGGTGCCGTCCAGGCCCAGCGACGCGGCGGACTCGCCGACCGGGAACTGCAGCGGCACAACGCCCATGCCGATCAGGTTCGAGCGGTGGATGCGCTCGAACGACTCGGTGATGACGGCCTTGACGCCCAGCAGGCGGGTGCCCTTGGCGGCCCAGTCACGCGAGGAACCCGAGCCGTACTCCTTGCCGCCCAGCACGACCAGCGGGATGCCCGCGGCCTGGTAGTTCTGCGAGGCGTCGTAGATGAAGGCCTGCGGGCCGCCGTCCTGGGTGAAGTCGCGGGTGTAGCCACCCGAGACGTCGTCCAGCAGCTGGTTGCGCAGCCGGATGTTGGCGAAGGTGCCGCGGATCATCACCTCGTGGTTACCACGACGCGAGCCCAGCGAGTTGTAGTCCTTGCGCGCAACGCCATTGGCGTCGAGGTACTGCGCGGCCGGGGTGCCCGGCTTGATCGGACCGGCGGGGGAGATGTGGTCGGTGGTGACCGAGTCGCCCAGCAGCGCCAGCACACGCGCGCCCTTGATGTCCTCGACCGGGGCCGGCTCCATCTCCATGCCGTCGAAGTACGGCGCCTTGCGGACGTAGGTCGACTTGTCGTCCCACGCGAAGGTGTCGCCCTCGGGGGTGTTCAGCCCCTGCCAGCGCTCGTCGCCCTTGAAGACGGTCGCGTAGGACTTGGTGAACATCTCCTTGTTGATCGCCGACTTGATGGTGTCGTCGATCTCCTGCGGGGACGGCCAGATGTCCTTCAGGAAGACGTCGTTGCCCTCGTTGTCCTTGCCCAGGGCGTCGGTCTCGAAGTCGAAGTCCATGGTGCCCGCGAGCGCGTACGCGATGACCAGCGGCGGGGAGGCGAGGTAGTTCATCTTCACGTCGGGGGAGATACGACCCTCGAAGTTGCGGTTACCCGACAGCACGGCGGTGACCGAGAGGTCGTTGTCGTTGATCGCGGCCGAGATCTGCTCCGGCAGCGGGCCGGTGTTACCGATGCAGGTGGTGCAGCCGAAGCCACCCACGTAGAAGCCCAGCTTCTCCAGGTACGGCCACAGGCCGGCCTTCTCGTAGTAGTCGGCGACGACCTGCGAGCCCGGAGCCATGTTGGTCTTGACCCACGGCTTGGACGCGAGGCCCTTCTCGACGGCGTTGCGGGCCAGCAGCGCGGCACCGATCATGACCGACGGGTTCGAGGTGTTGGTGCAGGAGGTGATGCCCGCGACCACGACGGCGCCGTGATCCAGCACGAACTCACCGCGCTCCGGATCCGAGACCTTGACCGGCTTGGACGGACGCCCGGCATTGCCGTTGGCGGCGTTCGGGACAGCGGTCTCGTCGGTGGCGGTGCCGGAGGCGACCGGATCGCTGGCCGGGAAGGACTCCTCGAGAGCCTCGTCCAGCGCGGTGTGCGGAACCGGGTCGTTGGTGTAGCTGCGGATGTCCTTGCGGAAGGCGGTCTTGCTCTCCGACAACAGGATCCGGTCCTGCGGGCGCTTCGGGCCGGCGATGGACGGCACCACGGTGCCCAGGTCCAGCTCCAGGTACTCCGAGTACGCGGGCTCGTTGGCGGCGTCGTGCCACATGCCCTGCTCCTTGGCGTACGCCTCGACGAGCGCGAGCTGCTCGTCGGTGCGGCCGGTCAGGCGCAGGTAGTTGATGGTCTCCTCGTCGATCGGGAAGATCGCGGCGGTGGAGCCGAATTCGGGGCTCATGTTGCCCAGGGTGGCGCGGTTGGCCAGCGGCACCTCGGCCACACCGGCACCGTAGAACTCGACGAACTTGCCGACCACACCGTGCTTGCGCAGCATGTCGGTGACGGTGAGCACGACGTCGGTGGCGGTCACGCCCGGCTTGATCTCACCGGTCAGCTTGAAGCCGACGACCCGCGGGATCAGCATGGAGACCGGCTGGCCCAGCATGGCGGCCTCGGCCTCGATACCGCCGACGCCCCAGCCCAGCACGCCCAGGCCGTTGACCATGGTGGTGTGCGAGTCGGTGCCGACGCAGGTGTCGGGGTAGGCCTGGCCGTTGCGGACCATGACGGTGGGGGCCAGGTACTCGATGTTGACCTGGTGCACGATGCCCATGCCCGGCGGGACGACGCGGAAGTCGTCGAAGGCGCCCTGGCCCCAGCGCAGGAACTGGTAGCGCTCGGAGTTGCGCTCGTACTCGAGATCGACGTTGCGCTCGAGGGCGTCGGCGCGGCCGAACACGTCGAGGATGACCGAGTGGTCGATGACCATATCGGCGGGGGAGAGCGGGTTGACCTTGTTCGGGTCGCCGCCGAGGGCGGTGACGGCCTCACGCATGGTGGCCAGGTCGACCACACAGGGGACACCGGTGAAGTCCTGCATGATCACGCGGGCGGGCGTGAACTGGATCTCGGTGTCGGGCTCGGCCGACGGATCCCAGTTGGCGATGGCGCGGATGTGGTCGGCGGTGATGTTCGCGCCGTCCTCGGTGCGAAGGAGGTTCTCCGCGAGGACCTTCAGGGCGTAGGGCAGCTTCTCGGTGCCGGGCACGGCCGAGAGACGGAAGATCTCATACGAGTTGCTTCCGACCTCGAGGGTGCCCTTGGCGCCGAAGGTATCGATACTCGTCACGTTCAGCTCCACTCGTCTGTGAATGGGAGGGCCACCGGCGGGGCTGTGCCGATGGCTCGTCGAGGCGCGGGCCTCGTCCGTTTTCCGACATTAACAGTACGCTTGTCCTGTGAGCACATCGGGGGGCGGGTTATCGGGCCGTCGGGCCCGGGATTCCGCCCAGCGCGAGAGGTGAATTCGCGCGATCGGTGAGGTGATTCGCGTGGCGCGGTGAGGTGATATGACAAGCCGTCCCGTACCCTGCGTTTCGTGACCGCTCCGCACTCCTCGGTTTTCACGCCCTCGAAGGCGGAACTACCGCCGAACACCGACCTGAATGCCATCATCGCCGATCTCGCCGATGATCATGTCGCCGCCCCCACCGAACGCGACCAGGAGGCCCTCGCCGCTATCGCCGCCGATGCGCGTGAGCACGGCATTCAGCTCGACATCATTGTGGTGCAGGGCAATCCGGGGATCGAGGCGGACCTGCGCGATCTGGCCACCGAGGTCGGCAAGATCGAGCACGGCACCGTGGTGGTCTTCAGTGACGACTGGGTGGGCACCTACAGCGACCAGTTCACCCGCGGGCACCTGGAGTGGGCCGAGGACAAGGCCAAGTACCGCGGCCCCGACCACACCACCGAGGCCGCGCGAGTCTTCGTGGATCGGCTCGAGCAGCCGGAGACGGTTTCGTGGACGGTGATCACGCTGGTCATCCTGGGTGTGCTGATCGCGACGATCGGCGGGTTGTACGCGGTGAAGGTGCGGCGCGGGCAGCGTGCGGCGGGTGCGCCGGCGCCCGTCGGGTAGCGCGTTCGCGCTGGGAGGCTGTGTCTCCGTTCGGGGTTCGGGTGCGTCCCGGGCCCCTTTTTTCATGCCTGGATGCGGTGGTCCGGCGTAGCGGAAGGTCCGGCTCGTCGGCGACACGCCGAAAACGTATCGAGTGTCGTGTGCTGTGACGCATGGTGATTGTGGGGCTTACCTGCAACTTATTGGCTACCAGCGAATTACATGCATGTGATTGTGGCGTGCCTGAGCGGCGGGATCCTTGACGTGCCGTACGGTTTCGCGATGGCACGGTTGGGGACATTGTGCCGGATGGGACTCCTGGGAGGTGCGATGCGACGACCGGCGAAGCGACTAGGACGCTCGGCGCGGGTCGCTACGGAGTTGCTCGTAGCGCTCATCGTGCTGGCATTGCCCATGGCCAGCGGGCAGGCGGTACCACCGCCGCCCCCCAACCCCAGCGACAGTGACCTCGATTCCGCGGGCGCCCAGGTCGACGCGGGCGTCGGCGAGGTCGGCGCCCTCATCAACCAGGTGGCCGCCGCCCAACAGCAGCTGCAGCAACTCGACGACGCGGTCGCCGGTCGCCGCGAGGCCGTCAACAAGGCACTGGTGGATCTGCAGATGGCCCGCGACGACGCCGACACCGCCGCCCGCGCCGTCACCCAGTGCCAGCAGGACCTGGCCGACGCCGGCGCGAAAGTCGATACCGCGCACGGGAATTTCGACAGGTACGTCGCCCAGGTCTACATGCGTCCCGGCTCCACCTCGCTGGTCAACTATCTGGCAGCGCCCAGCCCCGAGATCGCGCTCAACCGCGCGCAGGTGCTGACCATCGCCTCCAAGAACCAGCAGCAGGTGGTCGACAGCCTGCGCCACGCCCAGGTCGACCAGGCCAACAAGACCTCCGCCGCCAAACAGGCCCAGCAGGCCGCCGACGCCGCCGCGGCCGCCGCCGACGCCAA
This sequence comes from Nocardia sp. NPDC101769, assembly GCF_044766925.1. Classification (NCBI taxonomy): domain Bacteria; kingdom Bacillati; phylum Actinomycetota; class Actinomycetes; order Mycobacteriales; family Nocardiaceae; genus Nocardia; species Nocardia sp. NPDC101769. Next base: position 229,585 of record NZ_JBIWMX010000008.1, read on the forward strand.
GAAGGCCGAAGCCCAGAACGCGGTCACGGCCGCCCAGGCCGAACTCGACCAGCAGAACATCCGCCGCAACGACCTTGTCGGGCAGCGTGATTCGGCCCAGCAGCGGCTGGACGCGGCCCGAGCCAATGTGGCGGGCCTGCAGAGCCAGCGCGATACCTTCCTCGCCTGGGATCAGCAGCGCAAGGCCGAGGAGGCCGCGGCCCGCGCCGCCGCCGCGGCCGCCGCCGCCCGTGTCGCCGCCGACCGCGCCGCCGCCGATCGCGCCAGTCAGGTCGGCAAGGGCCATCGCCCGCACATCGTGCAGGACACCTCACCGCCACCGAAGCGCTCCATCCAGCCCAGCCGGCCTCCAGGCTCCAACTCTCAGCTCATCGAGACCGTCGTCGACCGTGCCATGTCCCAGCTGGGCGTCGCCTACGCCTGGGGCGGCGGCGACGAGGACGGCCCCACCCTCGGTATCCGCGACGGCGGCACCGCCGACAGCTACGGCGACTACAACAAGACCGGCTTCGACTGCTCCGGCCTGATGATCTACGCCTTCGCCGGCATCGGCGTCTCCCTACCCCACTACTCCGGCTACCAATACACCATGGGCACAAGGGTTCCCGTCGCCGAGCGCGCCCGCGGCGACATGCTCTTCTGGGGCCCCGGCGGCAGCGAGCACGTAGCCCTCTACCTCGGCAACAACAAAATGATCGAGGCCCCCCAATCCGGCGAGGTCGTCCGCATCGCCGCCGTCCGCGAAGACGGCATCATGCCCTACGCGGTCCGCATCGTCTCCTGACCGACGATGACGACGACGAGGAGTAGCAGCAGCAGCGCTGTTGTAGGTTCTCACGGCTGAGTTCGCCCTTCTCGGCTGGAGTTCGCCATCTGTGCGGTTGCGAACGGCTTATGAGAAGCGGTGTCGTGGCTGTCTGTCGCCTCGTTGGAGCGGGTGGCTCGGTGCGGCCAGGCTGTAGCGCTTTCGGATCGGTAGCAGAGGCTCGGGTGGGTCGACTGCGCGTTGCTCGGGCTATCAGCCCTTCAGCCGCCGATCGCGGTCCTGCGGTAGTACGCGATCACCGGCTCGACGTGGCGGGCGCCTGTGGGATGTCCCTTGGAGGAATCCTACAAAATCCTGTTCGCAGCTCCGTGTCGATTTCCAGCTTCCGGTAGCCGTCGGCCTGTATACCTTTGACGGCGGTAGGGAGTGAAAATCTTTGAGCCGCAAGTTGGTTCAATGGGGGGTCTTCCACTGTCGTCGCAATGGCATCTTCGCAGGTTGATGGCTGCCGATGCTCCCTGCCTCCGGTTGGCTGTGCAATCCAACAGGGCGTGTTGCGTAGATGCTCGATCGGCATCTTGTCTGGCGTCCACGGATGAACCGCCGCAATCAACACAACGGGAAGGGGTTGGCCATGGCTGCCACTGAAACTGAGATCGTCGCCGGCATCGCTGAGATCGTCGAAGAAGTGACCGGCATCGACGCCGGTGAAGTCACGATCGAGAAGTCCTTCGTGGACGACCTCGACATCGACTCGCTGTCTCTGGTCGAAATCGCGGTGCAGCTCGAGGACAAGTACGGCGTCAAGATCCCGGACGAGGATCTGACCAGCCTGCGGACCGTGGGCGACGCTGTCACCTACGTCCAGAAGATGGCGGCCGAAAACACCGACCTCGCAGCGGAATTGGAGTCGAAGTACAAGGAATCCCACGGCGAGTAGGTGAACAACGTGACTAATCCATTCAGCAAGGATGGGGCCTTCCCCAACGTCGTGGTGACAAGTCTCGCGGCGACCACCTCGATCGCGGGTGACGTCGATGCGACGTGGAAGGGTCTGCTCAACTGCGAGAGCGGCATCGACATCCTGACTGACGACTTCATCGACGACTATGGTCTTCCGGTTCGTATCGGTGGGCACCTGAAGGTGTCGCCGGACACGTTGTTGAACCGGGTTGAGATCCGCCGGATGGCTTATGTCGAGCGACTGGCCATGGTGCTCGGCCGCGAAGTATGGCGAAACGCTGGTGCCCCGCAGGTCGATCCGCTGCGACTCGGAGTGGCCATCGGAACAGGCCTCGGTGGTGCGGATACACTCATCGACTCGAACGAGAAGCTGAAGAACGGCGGCTACCGCAAGGTCTCGCCATTGGCGGTTCAGATGATCATGCCGAATGGGCCCGCCGCCATTATCGGACTGGAACTGGGTGCGAAAGCGGGTGTGATTACACCGGTTTCGGCCTGTTCCTCGGGTGCTGAGGCGATCGCCAACGCGTGGCGGATGATCGTGATGGGTGACGCGGATATGGTCGTCACCGGCGGTGTCGAGGGCTACATCGACGCCGTTCCTATCGCGACATTCTCGATGATGCGCGCCATGAGTACGCGCAACGATGATCCCAAGGGGGCCTCGCGCCCATTCGACAGGGACCGGGACGGCTTTGTATTCGGCGAAGCGGGTGCACTGATGGTCATCGAGACCGAAGCGCATGCGAAGGCGCGCGGGGCCACCATTCACGCTCGTCTGATGGGCGCGGGCGTGACCTCCGACGGCTTCCATCTCGTGGCCTCGGATCCGGAAGGCAGTGGCATCGCCCGTGCCATGCAGCGTGCGATCCAGACGGCGGGACTGTGCGCGGGCGATATCACGCATGTGAACGCGCACGCGACGGCCACGTCCATCGGCGATGTCTCCGAGGCGAAAGCGATTCACAAGGCGGGTGTTTCGCATGCTTCGGTGTATGCGCCCAAGTCCGCCCTGGGGCATTCGATCGGTGCCGTTGGCGCCCTCGAGTCGGTGCTCACGGTCCTGAGCATCCGAGACGGGATAGTGCCGCCCACACTGAACCTGGAGAACCAGGATCCAGAGATTGATCTGGACGTCGTGCACGGTGAGGCGCGGCGACAGCACATCGAGTACGCGATCAACAACTGCTTTGCCTTCGGCGGACACAACGTCGCGCTTGCCTTTGGCCGGTACTGACAGATCTGTCGCGCTCGGAGGTCAACGGTCCCGGCAGGGCTTCGAACGATTCGTACAGGAAAACCTGCCGGGGCCGGGTGCCCCGAGGCTGGACACAGCCACAGTGCTTTGGCTGATTCCCACAAGGTTTGGAGGACTTCACATGGCCGCGGGACCGCGCGCCCGACTAATCACGAACATCATCAGCACCGTGCAAGAGCACGGTGTGCATGGTGTCGCGCTGACCGACCTGCTCGAGCAGAGCAACACGTCCACCGACGCGCTGTATCGCCACTTCCCGTTCGGCAAGGGCCAACTCGTGGAGACAGCGGCGAAATCCATGTCCCGGATCGGGTACTCGCACGTGAGCAGACTCGCCGACACGCTCTCTACCGCCGCTTCACTGGAAGACTGGCTCGATGAACTATTCGCCTTCTGGCGGTTTCCCTTGGAGTCCACAGACTATCGGGCAGGTTCGTTCATGATGGCCGCCGCAGTTGACGGGCTGGATCCAGAGGTGCAGTTCGCCGCCGGCCGGTCATTCGCCGAATGGACCGCGCGGCTCGCCGACGGACTCATCGCTGTCGGAATCGAACAAACGAAGGCATGCTCGCTGGCCGGATTCCTACTTTCGTCGATCGAAGGCGCCGTGGTTCAGAGCCGCGCCCTCAAATCCAGCCACCCGTTCGACGACAGCCGAACTCAGCTCGCCGACCTGATCCGCTATCACCTGACCACTCGCTGACAGGCGACCCGATTCCGGCATCGCGGACTCATAACGGTGCATTCCCGAACGATTCGTGAGAATCGTGGGTGGATCTGGCTCGGCGCGGTTGGGTGTCGGCCATGACTGATGAAGGCGGCCGGGCGTGGGCTGGTCCGGCGGGGGTTGTTTCCGAGTCGGATGTGGCTGTTCGCTATCGGGCGAACAATGGTGCGTTCATCGACACCACGTTGGGGAGGCTACCGGCGGACGAGGTGCTGTCCGGCCGTCCGGTTCGTGAGTTCCGCTGGTGGCAAGGGCGGCAGCATTACTGCCGATGTGCGACAGTACGGCCCGGGTCAAGGCGGTGGGCTGTTCCACGTTCGCCAGATGGGCGGCGGGAGCGAGAAACTCGAGGCGGGCGTCCGGGATAGCGGTGGCCAGGCGGCGTGCGTGCGGGGGTGGGGTGGCCTGGTCGCGATCCCCGGCGAGAATCAGGACCGGGGTGGTGATGTCGCCGAGACGGGACGCGAGGTCCATGGTCTCGATCGCCCGGCAGCACGCGGCGTATCCGCCGGCCGACACGGCGGCCACCATCTGTTCGAAAGCTGCTGTCGACGAAGGGTTGCCGGCGCGCCATTCCGGGGTGAACCAGCGCTGGACCACGGCCTCGGCTACCACCGCTACGCCCTGCTCGGCAACCAGCCGGGCTCGGTCGCCGTAGACCCCGGTGCCTGCCAGATCGACCGAGGTGCAACACAGGGTCAGGGTCCGCAGCCGCTGCGGTGTGTGCTGACCCAGCCACATTCCGACCATGCCGCCCAGGGACAGGCCGACGAAGTGCGCGCGCTCGATGCCGAGTCGATCGAGCAGGGCAAGCACGTCGGCTCCCAGCTCGTCGAGGGTGCACGGGCCGGGATCGGGAACCGGCGTGCCGCCGTGGCCACGATGGTCGTAGCGCACTACGCGCAATCCCGCTTCGAGCAGCGGCGCGACCTGTGGATCCCACATGCGCAGATCACTGCCCAGTGAGCCGCTCAAGACGACAACCGGCGCATCCGTGGGCCCGTCGTCGACGAAATGTACTGGTACAGAGTTCATTACGATTTCTCTCTCTGGCTCATCAGGCCACCTCCAGAACCACTGCCAACCCCTGCCCGACACCGATACACAGCGCCGCGAGGCCCCATCGGACGCCGCGCTGCCGCATCGCTGACGCCAGCTGCCCGATGATGCGTGCGCCGGACGCGCCGAGCGGATGCCCGAGGGCGATGGCCCCGCCGTGCACATTCACCAGCTCCGGATCGAGTTCGGGCCAGTGCGCCAAGCAGGCCAGCGCTTGGGCCGCGAACGCCTCGTTGAGCTCCACCACACCGATGTCACCCCAGCCGATGCCCGCACGCGCCAGCGCGATCTCGGCGGCGCGCACCGGGCCGATGCCGAATGCGTCGGGGTCCACGCCCGCCGCGCCACGACCGGCGATGCGCGCCAGCGGTTTCTGCCCGGACCACGTCGCGACCTGTTCGCCGCCGAGCAGCAACGCACACGCGCCATCGGTCAGGGGCGAGGCGTTGCCGGCCGTGACCGTGCCGTCCGGGCGGAACGACGGACGCAGGGCGGCCAGACGCTCGGGCGTCGTGTCCGGCCGCAGCGGTTCGTCACGAACCAGTGGGACACCGGGAACGGCTGCGACGTGATCGTCGTAGAACCCGCTGTCCCACGCTGCCGCCGCCAATCGGTGGCTGCGCGCGGCGAATTCGTCCTGGCGGTCCCGATCGATGCCGTATCGCTCGGCCAGCGCTTCGGTGCATTCGCCCAGTGACACCGTCCAGCGTTGCGGCATGGCCGGATTCACCAGCCGCCAGCCCAAGGTGGTGGAGTGCAGTGCGGCGTCGTCCGCGGGAAATCCTTTGGCGGGCTTGGGCAGTACCCACGGTGCCCGGGTCATGGACTCGGCTCCGCCGGCGATCACCAGTTGTGCGTCCCCGGTTTCGACGAGCCGGGAGGCGGTCATGACCGCGTCCATTCCCGAGCCGCACAACCGGTTGACGGTGGTGGCGGGCACCGAGGTGGGCCAGTCGGCGAGCAGCAGCGCCATGCGTGCGGCATTGCGATTGTCCTCGCCTGCCTGATTGGCCGCGCCCCACACCACCTCGTCCACCCGACCCGGGTCGAAGTCCATGCGGCGCACCAGCATTCGCAGTGTGTGGGCTGCCAGGTCGTCGGGCCGGATGCCGCTCAGCGCGCCACCGTATCGCCCGAAGGGCGTCCGCACCCCGTCGTAGACGAATACCGTCATGACGCGGCCCGCAGGGCACGCAGGGCGGTGAGTTCGGCGGCGGTCGGCGCGGGTGTGCGTTCGACGCTGTCGGCTACCCGCAGGTGCCAGCCGGTGGCCGCGCGCGCGTCGTCGACCGTCACTCCGGGATGGGTCGCGGTGAGGATCAGCTCGCCGGTGTCGTCGGGGCGCAGCACCCCCAGATCGGTGATCACCAGAGTGGGCCCCGCGCCGTGCAGGCCCAGCTCGGCCCGCTCGCCGTTGCCGCGCCCATGGCCGAAGGAGGTGATGAAATCGACCTGCTCGACGAAGGCCCGGCGGGACTGTCGCAGCACCACGAACACCTCACCACAGGAGGCGGCGATCTCCGGCGCGCCGCCCGCGCCCGGCAGTCGCACCGCCGGGTCGGCGTAGTCTCCGACCACGGTGGTATTGATGTTGCCGAACCGATCCAATTGCGCCGCACCGAGAAAGCCGATGTCGATGCGGCCGGGCTGGAGCCAGTAGTTGAACACCTCCGGGACGCTGATCACCGCGTCGGCGGTCTCGGCGAGGATACCGTCGCCGATGGACGCGGGCAGCCGCGACGGTTTGGAGCCCAGGGCGCCGGACTCGTAGACGAGCACCAGATCGGGCGCGTGCGTGCGCCGCGCGAGATTGGCTGCGGTGGAGGGCAATCCGATGCCGACGAAGCAGCGGCTGTCATCACGCAGTGCGCGGGCCGCGGCAATGGTCATCATTTCGTCGGGGGTGTAGCCGAGTGCTGCCGGCGTGCCGGCGTTCTCGAGGTTGGTCATGCGTCTCTCCCGGTACGGACGTGCTGATCCAGCCAGACGATGAAGGCGTCGCGGTCGCGACCGATTCCATCCCACGCGGCGTAGTAGTCGTTGTCCCGCTCGGAAAAGCCTTGTGCGTAGGACGGATGCGCGCCGCCCGGCACCTCGGCGACAGCGGTGATCGCCCAGGATGGCAGTACGATCGCACCGGGCATCGGCGTCAGTTCGTCCACGATCTCTTCGACGGTCACGATGGCGCGCCGCGCCGCGAGCACCGCCTCCTTCTGCACGCCCAGCAGCCCCCACAGCTGTACATTGCCGCGCCGGTCGGCCCGCTGCGCGTGGACGATCGTCACGTCGGGGTTCAGGGCCGGCACCGCGGTCAGTCGCTCCCCGGTGAACGGGCAGGTGATGGGCGCGATGGTGGTGGTGACCTTGGGCAGGTCGGTGCCGATGTAGCCGCGCAGCACCGCGAACGGCAGCCCGGACGCGCCCGCGACGTAGCGGTTGGCCATCCCGGCATGCGAATGTTCTTCCAGTTCCAGGGGCTCGGGCCAGGCGTGCTGCACCGCGTCGCGGAACCGGTGCAGCGAGCCGACGCCCGGATTGCCGCCCCACGAGAATATGAGCTTGCGCGCGCAGCCGGCGCCGATGAGCTGGTCGTAGACGATGTCGGGGGTCATGCGCACCAGGGTGAGATCACGCCGCCGCTGCCTGATGATCTCGTGTCCGGCCGCCACCGGAATCAGGTGTGTGAAACCTTCCAGTGCCACGGTGTCGCCGTCGTGCACCAGTTCCGACACGGCGTCGTGCAGGGTCGTCAGCCTCGCCACCGCGGTTACCGCCCGGTTTCGGGCGGATGGATGTCGGACCCGTGGTGCGTCAGCGGCAGGATCTGCAGGTCCATGAACGCGAAAAGCGGGAGATTCCAGAGGATCTCGTGCAGTTCGTCCGCGGATTCGACATCGAAGACGCTGATGTTGCTGTATTGTCCGGCGATCCGCCAGATGTGCCGCCAGGTTCCGGCCCGTTGCAGGCCCTGACTGTATTCCTTTTCGCGCACGATGGTTTCGGCGCGAACTGCGGGGTCGAGGTCGTGCGGGATTCGCACGTCCATGCGAACGTGGAAGAGTGCCACGGTGTTCGGTACTCCTGTCAGTCTCGGGTGAACGCCGCGACGGCGTCCGGGTTCAGTTCCACGCCCAGGCCGGGTCCGGTCGGCAGGGCCACCCGGCCGTCGGCGTAGCGCAGCGGCTCGATCAGCAGTTCCTCGGCGAACAGCAGGGGCCCGAACAGTTCCGAGCCGAAATCGATGCCCGGCTGGGTGCAGGCGAAATGGATGGAGGCGGCGGTGCCGATCGGTCCTTCGATGGACGTGGCCGCGTGGCAGGACAATCCGGCCGCGCGGGCGATCGCGACCACGTCCCGGCTGCGGGCCAGACCACCGCACTTGGTGGTCTTGACCGCGATCACGTCGGCGGCGCGCTGCCGCACGACCTCGAGGGCGTCGTGCGGGCTCTGCACGCTCTCGTCGGCCATGATCGGCACGGGGAGCAGGTGATTCAGTTCCGCGAGCACCTCGATCTGCTCGCGCGGCGTGGGTTGCTCGATGAGCTCCACTCCGCCCGCGGCCAGTTGGGGCAGCCAGCGCAGCGCGGTGAGCCGATCCCAGCGGGCGTTGATGTCCACCCGTACCCCGGCCCGGCCGCGCAGCGCCTCGGTGACGGCCAGCACCCGGGCCACGTCGTCGGCCGGATCGAGCGCGCCCATCTTCAGCTTGAAGCTGTGGTTGAGGTTGCTCGCGAGTTTGTGCTCGGCCTCGGCGATGATCTCCGGCACCGGCGCGGAGCCGAGCGCCCAGGTCACCTCGATGCCGTCGCGGTACGCGCCGCCGAGCAGCGTGTGCACCGGCACGCCCAGCGAGCGCGCCCACGCGTCGTGCAGGGCGACGTCCACCGCCGCCTTGGCGAAGTGCGCCCCGGATACCACACGCTCGAAATGCCGCATCAGCCCGGGGATTTCGTCAACGCGACGCCCGAGGGCGACCGGCGCGAGATACCGTTCCACGATCGCCCGCATGGTCTCCACCGATTCGCCGCCCCACCATGGGCCGCCGGGCACCACGCCCTCGCCGTATCCGGTGACGCCGCCGGCGGTGCGCACTCGCACCAGTAGCAGCGGCTGCGCCACCATCGAGGTGGTGGCGAACTTGTGCGGCCGGGTGAGCGGCACGTCCAGAATCAGCGTGGTCAGCGATTCGATCGTGAGTTCGTGCACCGCATGTTCTTTCGTGTCGGGACCGGTGTGCGCGCCGTGCTTCACGCCGGATCGAGGACGAAGTCGTAGTCGACGCGGGCCACGCCGTCGGCGTCGGTGACCGGGTGCAGGGTCAGTTCCGGCTTGACCGCCGAGGCCACGTCGTTGTCCACCCATTCGCCGCCGCCGAAGTACAGCTGCGTGGTGATGGTCCGCTTGCCCGCCGCCTTGACCATCAGGTGCAGGTGCGCGGGGCGCCACGGGTGCCAGCCGGCCTTCTCGATGAACCAGCCGGTGGGCCCATCGTGCGGGATCATGTACGGCGCGGGCTTGATGGTGCTGATGGCGAAGCGGCCCTCGGCGTCCACCTCGACGGTGCCGCGCAGAATTCCGTCGGGCGTATTGGTCGCGAAATGCGAGTAGTAGCCCAGGGTGTCGGCATGCCAGATCTCCACGGTGGCGTCCGGCAGCGGCGCGCCGTCCAGATCCCGGACCTGCCCGGCGAACACCAGGCGCTCTCCGGCCTCGTCCGCACGCATGGGCAGGGTGCACACGGCGGGCAGGCGCGCGGCACCGGGCACGTAGTAGGGCCCTTCGATGCTGCCCTTGGTGCCGCTCTGCCCCCGGTAGGCGACCTCCTCCACATGGTGTTCGATGAAAACGTCCAGCCACAACGGCCATTCGCCGTATGAGCCGATGTCGATGAGCCACTGCTTGAGCACGCGGTACTCGGGATAGGTCACGCCGTGTTCGTCGATGACGCCCGCCAGCGCGGCCAGCGCGTCGGCCGCGATGGCGGACAGCCGTTCCGGCGAGGTGTCGGCGGTGGCCCGGGATCGGGCGAACTTCGCGGTAGCGGCCGCGCCGGAGGCGGCAGCGGTCGGGGATTCGACGGCAGTCATCGCAGAACTCCTGAGAATGTGAAAGGTATTGCGGCACAGCGCAATAGGAGAAAGTGCACCGATCGGATGGTGCACCGCACACCGATACTGTGCGGGCGCTCACACCCCGGTGTCAATCCACATGAACCTGGCGAAATGCCCAGTGTTGACCCAGGGTGTGCGATCCCCGCCGGTGGCGCCGACCCGCCTGGCACGCGCGCCGGGAATCCGGATGTCCGGGTCAGCACTAGGCATTGCCCCAGTGTGACCGCCAACACAAGCTGCCACAGTGATCCTCGATCCGGACCCCGTCCCCGTTGGAGGATTTCCGATGACCGAGCTACTCGACCGGCCTGTCAGTCCGGCCGACCGACTGCGCGCCCGCCTGGTCGCCGCCCTCGTAGAAGACCCGCAGACCGGTCGCTACCAGGTGCGCCGCGACATCTTCACCGACCCGGAGCTTTTCGATCTGGAAATGCGCGTCCTGTTCGAAAGCAATTGGATCTATCTGGCGCACGAATCGCAGATCCCGAATGTCGGTGACTACTTCACCACCTACATGGGCCGCCAGCCCATCGTCATCACGCGCGACAAACATGGCGAACTGCACGCGCTGATCAACGCGTGCAGCCATCGCGGTGCGATGCTGTGCCGCCGTAAGACCGACAATCGCACCACCTTCACCTGCCCGTTCCACGGCTGGACCTTCAGCAATCAGGGCAAGCTGCTCAAGGTCAAGGACCCGCGCGACGCGGGCTACCCGGAGCAGTTCGACACCGACGGCTCGCACGACCTGACCAAGGTCGCGCGCTTCGAGAACTACCGCGGCTTCCTGTTCGGCAGCCTGAACCCGGACGTGCCGCCGCTGACCGAACACCTCGGAGACACCACGGCCATCATCGACATGATCGTGGACCAGTCTCCGCAGGGGCTCGAGGTGCTGCGCGGCGCGTCCACCTACACCTTCGACGGCAACTGGAAGTTGCAGGCCGAGAACGGAGCCGATGGCTATCACGTCTCCGCCACGCACTGGAACTACGCCGCCACCACCGCGCGCCGCGAGACCGGCGAATCGGCCAACGCGACCAAGGCCATGGACGCGGGCAAATGGGCCAAGCAGGAGGGCGGATACTATTCGTTCGCCAACGGCCACATGCTGCTGTGGACCCGCTGGGCCGACCCGGCGAACCGGCCGCTGTTCGAGCGCCGCGCCGAACTGGTGGAACGCTTCGGCGTGGACCGCGCGGACTGGATGATCGGCGTCGCCCGCAATCTGTGCCTGTACCCGAACGTCTACCTGATGGACCAATTCGGTTCGCAGATCCGGCATTTCCGGCCGGTCTCGGTGGACCGGACCGAGGTCACCATCTACTGCATCGCCCCCAAGGGCGAGAGCGCCGCGGCCCGCGCCAACCGTATCCGGCAGTACGAGGACTTCTTCAACGCCACCGGCATGGCGACCCCGGACGACCTCGAGGAATTCCGGTCCTGCCAGAAGACGTATCAGGCCGGGGCCGCACCCTTCAACGATCTGAGCCGCGGTGCGGCACATCAGATCTCCGGACCCGACGAGGCTGCCCGCAGGCTCGGTATCACTCCACTCTCCAGTGGCGTGAAGGTGAACGACGAGGGCCTGTATCCGATTCAGCACCGCTACTGGGCCGAAACCCTCGGCCGCGCCATCGATTCCGATCCGTCCACACAGGAGCAGCCGCGCCCATGACCGCCGCCACGCAGATCACCCTGGAATCGGTGCGGGAGTTCCTGTTCCGGGAAGCCCGCTATCTTGACGACCGGGATTTCGATGCCTGGGTGGAGTGCTATCACCCCGAGGCCGCGTTCTGGATGCCGGCCTGGGCCGACGACGGCGAACTCACCGCCGACCCGCAGACCGAGATATCGCTCATCTACTATGCCAACCGAGGTGGACTGGAGGACAGGGTCTTTCGCATCAAGACCGACCGCTCCAGCGCCACCAGCCTGCCCGAGCCCCGCACCGGCCACAACATCAACAATGTGGAGCTGCTGTCGGTGGACGGCGCGCAGGCGCGGGTGCGATTCAACTGGTTCACCCTCTATTTCCGCTACAACAGCCTCGACACGTATTTCGGAACCTCGTTCTACACCATCGATTTCGCCGGTGACCGTCCCCTGATCCGGAACAAGAAGGTCGTGTTGAAGAACGACTACATCCACCACGTCGTCGACATCTACCACGTCTGAGGCACAACGCATGAGCTACCAGGTCGCCCTGACCTTCGAGGACGGCGTCACCCGCTTCATCGGCTGCGAGGCCGACGAGGTGGTCGCGGACGCCGCCTACCGCGCCCGGGTCAACATTCCCCTCGACTGCCGCGACGGCGCGTGCGGAACCTGCAAGGCATTCTGCGAATCCGGCAGTTACGACGGCGGTTTCTACATCGACGAGGCGCTCACCGAGGACGAGGCCGCGCAAGGATACTGCCTGCCCTGCCAGATGAGCCCGGAAAGCGATCTGGTGTTGCGCGTCAGCGGAACTTCGGAGTCGGCGAAAACCGGTGCCGGGAATTATGATTCGCGCATCGTGGAGGTCACGCCGTACTCGGCGGGCAGCGCCGGGCTCACCGTGGAGATCGCTGCGGACGCCGGATTGTCCTACCTTCCCGGCCAGTACGTGAACATCGAGGTGCCCGGAACCGGCGTGACCCGTTCGTACTCGTTCAGCAACGCGCCCGGCGGAAACCGGCTCACCTTCCTGATCCGGCTCCTGGACTCCGGCGTGATGTCGGACTACTTGCGCGAGCGTGCGAAACCCGGCGACACTCTGCGCTTCACGGGACCGCGCGGCAGCTTCTTCCTACGTCCGGTCGCCCGGCCGGTCCTGCTGATCGCGGGCGGCACCGGGCTCGCGCCCATGCTGTCCATGCTGGAATCGCTGCGCGCGCGGGAGATCGGCGTGCCGATCCGGCTGATCTACGGTGTCTCCGCCGACGCGGACCTGGTCGAGCTCGGCCGACTGGACGAATTTCGTTCCGCACTGGCTGATTTCGACTACCTCACCTGCGTCTCCGATACGGCGTCCACCAGCTCGAACCGGGGCCGGGTGACCGACTTCCTCGCCGCCGAGCAGCTGCACGAGGGCGCGCTCGACATGTATCTGTGCGGCCCGCCGCCCATGGTGGAGGCCGTGCGAGATCGGTTGCGGGAGCTGGGTATCAGCCCCGTCGGCTTCCACTACGAGAAGTTCGTGACCTCGGGCACCCAGGCGCACACGGAGGCTGCCGCGTGAGCCGGGTGTATCCCGGCCGTTTCGACGGCCGCACCGTCGTGGTCACCGGAGCCGCGCAGGGCATCGGATGGGCCGTGGCTCAGCGCATCTCCCGCGAGGGCGGCCTGGTCGCCCTGGTGGACCGGGCCGAGATGGTGCACGAGCGGGCCGCCGCGCTGATCGATGAGGGGCAGCGCGGATATGGCGTCACCGCCGACCTGGAGACCTATCCGGGTGCGGAATCGGCCATCGCCACCGCCCTCGGCCATCTGGGTCACATCGATGTCCTGATCAACAACGTCGGCGGCACCATCTGGGCGCGTCCCTTCGAACACTACGAGCCGCAACAGATTCAGGCCGAGATTCAGCGCTCGCTGTTTCCCACGCTGTGGAGCTGCCGCGCCGTGCTGCCGCACCTGATCGACCGGCGCAGCGGGGTGATCGTGAACGTTGCCTCCGTGGCCACCCGCGGCATCAACCGGGTGCCGTACGCCGCCGCCAAGGGCGGGGTCAAGGCCATCACCTCCGCGTTGGCCATGGAGGTCGCGGACCACGGCATCCGGGTGGTCGCCACCGCGCCGGGCGGCACCGAGGCCCCGCCGCGCCGCGTCGCGCGCGGCCCGGCGCCCGCTGACGACCGCGAGCAGCGGTGGTACCAGCAGATCGTCACGCAGACAACGGAATCCGCACTCATGAAGCGCTACGGCACCCTCGACGAACAGGCCGCCGCCATCTGCTTCCTGGCCTCCGACGAGGCGTCCTACATCACCGGCAGCGTGCTGCCCGTGGGCGGCGGGGACCAGGGCTGAGCGTGCAGGAGACCAAATGAGCACCGCCGCCGACCTCGATACCGGCTCACCGCGCCGCGACGCCGCGACGCGATGTGTCAAATCCCTCGTCCCCCCGTTGGTCTCGCCGCGCCGAATCTGGCGTGATACCGACGCCCGGACAGCCGCCAACGGCCTGATCGGGATCGTATTCTCCGCCACCGGCCCGCTCGCGGTCATCATGTCCGCCGGCGATCGCAGCCACCTCACCGCCGCTCAGCTCGCGTCCTGGGTGTTCGGCGTCTTCTTCCTCAATGGCGTCCTCACCATCCTGGCGTCCTGGGTGTCGCGACGGCCGATGGGCTTCTTCTGGACCATCCCCGGCACCGTGCTGGTCGGCAACTCGCTGACGCATCTGCCGTGGAATCAGGTGGTGGGAGCCTATTTCGTCACGGGCGCACTGATTCTCGCCCTCGGCATGACCGGCCTGGTGGGCCGGGTGATGGCGGCGCTGCCCATGCCGATCGTCATGGCCATGGTCGCGGGCGTATTCGTCAAATTCGGCACCGGCCTGGTGGCGTCGGTCTCGCAGCGCCCGGCCGTCGCCGTCCCGATGATCGTGGTCTTCTTCGCACTGCTGCGCCTGCGCCCCGCCGGGGCCGTCATCCCCCCGGTACTCGCCGCGCTGATACTCGGCCTGATCATCGTCGCCCGCACCAGCGGTGTTCATCCGGTGCTCGGCAACCACGGCGTATGGGCCGCACCACAGTTCACCACGCCCGTGTTCACCGCGTCGGCTCTGACGGAACTGGTCGTGCCGCTGGCCATTACGGTGCTCGTCGTGCAGAACGGCCAGGGCATCGCGGTGCTGGAGGCTGCCGGGCACCGGGTGCCGGTGACGGCTATGACCCTCGCCTGCGGCGTGTGGTCGCTGCTGTCGGCCTGCGTAGGCGGGGCCTCCACCTGCCTGACCGGACCCACCAACGCGCTGCTCACCGCCTCCGGCGCGCGGGAACGCCAATACACGGCGGGCATCGTGTGCGGCCTGCTGGCGCTGCTCGTCGGCGCGCTCGCACCCGCGTGCGTGGCGCTCATGCTGGCCTTGCCCGCGCCGTTCATCGCGGCACTGGCGGGTCTGGCCATGCTGGCCGCGCTGCAAAGCGACTTCGGCACCGCCTTTTCCAGTCAGCAACCATTGGGCGCACTCGCCGCGTTCCTGGTGA
Source organism: Nocardia sp. NPDC101769 (assembly GCF_044766925.1). Classification (NCBI taxonomy): domain Bacteria; kingdom Bacillati; phylum Actinomycetota; class Actinomycetes; order Mycobacteriales; family Nocardiaceae; genus Nocardia; species Nocardia sp. NPDC101769. The sequence goes on from NZ_JBIWMX010000008.1 coordinate 244,661, forward strand.
CGGTAGCCGGAATCGACTTCGGTGGGATCAGTTCCGCCTTCTGGGGCCTGGTGGTCGGGCTCATCGTATCCGCGCTGATGAATCCGCGGACGAATCATGCACCTCCGAATAATCTGGCGGAGTCGGCCGATACAGTGGTGCCATGAGCTCGCTTTACGGCCGTGACCAGGAAGTTGCCGCACTGCGGCAATTCCTGGCCACGGCTGGCACCGGCGTCGCGGTGGCGGCGGTGCTCGACGGTGAGCGCGGCAGCGGGAAAACCGCACTCCTGGAGGCGTTCCGCGCCGAACATCCAGACTTGCCCGCATTGCAGGCCCGAGCTGTCGAATGGGAACGAGACACCCCCGGAGCGATCATCGAGCAACTTCTCCGCTCTCCCTGTGCCACCGAACCCTGGCCCGCGCTGCTGCGCCGCCTCGCCGCCACGTACCAAACCGGATCCGCCACAGGCGAACCCCTTGCCACGACCTGCGCGGCCACCACCGTCGCCGCTTCGGCAGGCGCGTCCGCCACGCCGCTGCTCGTCCTGATCGACGACGCACACTGGGCGGACCTGTCATCACTGCGGGTGCTGACCTCCGCGCTGGATCGCGCCGACACCGGCGTGCTGGCGCTGCTGGCGGTCGACCCCGAGTGCGCCGCGCCCGGGACAACGGCGGTGCTCGAGCTGCTCGAACGCCATCGCCGCCACGGTCTCGCGCTGCATCCCCTGAACCCACCCGAGGTGGCTGCGCTCGCCGAAAGCGCTGCGGGTATACGCCTTTCGGCTCCGGCCGCCCGACTGCTCGCCGAACACACCGGTGGCAATCCGGGCCGGATCACCCGGTTGCTGCGCGAGACCGACCCCGAGATCTGGTCGCGCTGGATGCCGCTGCTGCCGGTGCCACGCGCCGAACAGGCCGCCGTCTCGGCGACCCTGGCGGCGATCACGCCGGAGGGCCGGCGGCTCGTCGAGGCCGCCGCCGTGCTCGGCGACAGCACCGAACTCGGCCGCGCGGCAGCTCTGGCCGATCTCACCGACCCGGTCGCGGCCCTCGACGCCGCCCGCACCTGCGGCCTGCTGCTCACCGATCTCGATCGCCCGCTGTTCACCGTGACCTTTCCCGCGCCCCTGGTGCGCGGGGCGGTCCTGGCCAGCCTCACACCGCTGGCCCGGCAGGCACTGCATCGCCGCGCCGCCGACCAGGCCGACGACGAGGGCCGCCGCCTCGATCACCTGGTGGCGGCGCAACCCGTCGCCGACGCCGATCTCGCCACACGGCTGGACGACTACGCAGCCACCCGCGCCGCCAATGGCGAGTGGGCGGCCTGCGCGGCGGCCCTGATTCAGGCCAGCCACATGTCGCCGTCGCCGGCCCTGCGAGAGAACCGGCTCGTGCGCGGCGTCGACGCGCTGGTGGGGGCCGGGTCCATCCCGCAGGCCGAGGCCCTGGCGCCGGAGATCGCGAGCTTCGACGACAGTCCGTTGCGCGATTGCGCGCTCGGGTATCTGGCGATCATGCGAGGCCGCCCCAGCGAGTCACGGCTGCTGCTCACCCGCGCCTGGCACGGCTGCGGACCCGATCCCACCGGTCCCGTCGCCGCGAATATCGGCCAGCGCCACGTCATCGACGCGCTCGCGCGCTGGGACGGGCAGCGGCTGCTGCAATGGTCCGAACGCGTCGCGCGCATCACCGTCCCCAGCACACCGGAGGCTGTCGAGGCCGCAGCCATCATCGGTCTCGGACATGCCATAACCGGTGCTCTCGACGCCGCTGCCCGCACCTACGCCGACGTGCTCGCCGACACCGTCACCGGCGCGCAGTCCCAGCGTTACCGCATGGCCAAGGGCTGGCTGTCGCTGGCGATGGACGGCCTCGATGACGCCCGGCTGTTACTGGAATCGGCGGTACCCACCACGTTCCGGTTCGGGTCCACCCGCATCTCACTGTGGGCGCAGGGGTGGCTGGCCCGGGTGCAGTTCACTCTGGGTGAGTGGAACGACGCGCTGCACACCGTCGACCGAGCCGCCGCCATCGTCGAAGAATCCGGAATCGACCTGCTGCGCCCACTGATTCACTGGACCGGAGCCCAAATCCACGTGCTGCGCGGCGAGGACGAGGCCGCCCGCCACCATTTGCGCCTGGGCCGGGTGCAGTCGCAGGAATACCTCACCATGCACTTGCCCTCCGCGCTCGCCCACGCCCAGTACGCGCAGGCGCACGCCGACCACGAGGGCGTGCTGCGGGCGCTGTCCACCGCCGCACGGGTGGCGCCCGGTAGCGACCTGGCCGGATTCTGGCCGTGGGCCGACCTTTACGCCAATGCCCTGGTGACCGCCGGCCGCATCGACGACGCCGATCGCTTCCTGGCCCGCTACGAGGATCAGGCGCGCGCCAGCGGCCACCGCTCCAGCGCCGCACGCTTCGGGGCGGTGCGCGGGCGAATCACCGCGGCCACCAAGGGAATCAACGAGGCCGCGCCCGTCTTCGCCGAGGCGCTGCACGCGCTCGACGATCTGGCCATGCCCTACGACCGCGCGCGCATCGCGCTGCTCTACGGCCAGACCCTGCGCCGCGCCGGCAAACGCCGCGAGGCCGACACCGTCATGCGTTCGGCCCGTGAGACATTCGCGGCCCTCGGCGCGAGCGTCCTGGTGGAGCGCTGCGACCGGGAACTCAAGGCGGCCGGGGTGAACGCCAAACGCCGCCGAGATCCCTTCTCCGAGCTCACCGAACAGGAACGCACGGTGGCCCGGTTGGTGATGTCGGGCAAGACCAACAAGCAGGCTGCCGAGGAATTGTTCTTGTCTGTCAAGACGATTCAGTACCACCTGACCCGCGTCTACGCGAAGCTGCGCGTGCGCTCCCGCACCGAATTGGTCGCGTATATGCGAGAACTCGAATGAAATGATGCCGCCGACATCGGTGATCGCACCAACAGCAGCGCTGTGCCCAACCCGATCGGCCACCTATCCGAACGAGTCAACCCTCCCGGCGGCGGTACTCGCCCGCGTCCGGGGCGATTGGAGAAATCCGATACAACGAGAACCTACAGACGTCGCCTTCGCTTCCGCGGCGAACTCCTGAAACTTCGCTTCGTCGAGACCTGGCACTTTGCCTGGGACACGAGTTCGATCCGTGTGATCGTCGGGACGCCATCGATGGGCCGTAGGGTCACCGAGGCGTCGGTTTCGATCGATTCGGCGGGATGACCGGCATTGGCCAGAGCGCTTGCCAACGCCATCGAAAAGCAGGTGGCGTGGGCCGCGCCGATCAGCGTTCGTCCGTCCGAATCATCCTCTGACGCGGTGCGATTCGCCCAGTCGTGTCGGCTAGGGTGCACTGGTGTCGAAACTGAGCGTCGTCACCTGGGGCACGGCGATCAGCCTTCCTGTGGCCGGGCTGTGGTTGCTGGTCTCGCATCCGAGGCTGGACGCCCATTACGAACATCATCCTGAGCACTTCTGGTTGGTGCTCGGCGCGGCGGCCTTGGCGATGGCCTTGGGCATCATCCTGTTTCGCGCGGCGCGCAGCCGCCGCGACCTGCGGTTGATCTTGGTGTCGCTGATGTTCCAATTCGCGGCGGGCTTCCTGGGGCTGCATGCGATCGCGACGCCGGGCGTCATCATCCAGATGCCGAATGCCGGCTTCGTCTATGCCGTGCCGGTCGGGCTGACGCTCGGCGGATTCGCGGCGCTGGCCTCGGCGGTCGAGTACGGACCGATCGCGGCGGCTCGGCTGAACCGGTTGACGTGGTTGCTGTCGGCCCTACCGGTGCTGGTGCTGGTGGTGTGGGCGATGTTCTCGCTGACCGGATTACCGCCCTTCGACGGCCTACCCAGTGCCACCGAGACTTCGCGGTCCCTGGTGGCCGTCGCCTACCTGGGTTCGCTGTCGTATCTGTGCGCGGTGGTCGTCTACGCACGCCAGTTCCATCGCCGTCGCGGACTGTTGCTGCTGAGTGTGCTTTCCGCGTTCGTACTGCTGATCGAGGCGTTGCTGGCAATCGGCCACGGGCGTAGCTGGCAGGCGTCGTGGTGGGAATGGCATGCGCTGATGGTGGCTGCGTTCGCGCTGATCGCGCTGAGCAGTCATGTTCAGTTCCGACGGGAGGGCTCGTCATTGGGGCTGTTCGACAGCGTCACGCTGAACCAGACCATGGCGGTGCTGGAACGCGACTACACCCGGGCGCTGACCGAGATGGTGGAGGTGCTGCGCAGCCGTGCGGCCGTGGGGGTGCCGCCGGATGAGCCGCTCGGCGTGGTCGGTGTCGAACTGTCGAAACGGTTCGGGCTGACCGAGCGCCAGCTGGTCGTGCTCGAGCAGAACGCCCGGCTGTATCGGCAATTGGACCAGCTTTTCCGCTCGTACATGTCGCCGCAGGTCGCGACCGCGTTGCTGGCAAACCCGGAGCAGGCTGATCTGGGTGGGCGGATCGCCGAGGTCAGTGTGCTGATGGCCGACCTGAGCGGGTTCACGCCGTTCGCCGAGCGCACCGATCCGGCGTTGGTGGTTCAGATGCTGAACACGTATTACGGCGCGATTGTGCCGGTCATCCTCGAAGAGGGCGGTGTGGTGGTGCAGTTCGTCGGTGACGCGGTGATGGCAGTGTTCAACGCCCCGGCTCCTCAGCCCGATCATGCCTTGCGCGCGGCGCGGGCCGGCTTGATGCTCCAGCAGGCGGTCGGGCGGATCTCGGCGGGTCAACCGGACTGGCCGCGGTTCCGGGTCGGGATCAATACCGGTCCGGCCCTGGTCGGCAATATCGGTGCGGCACAGATGCGCAACTACACCGCGATCGGTGACACCACCAATCTCGCAGCCCGGTTGGAGGGGGTGGCGCAGCCGGGTGAGGTGGTGATCGGTCCGCTCACTCGCGACCAGCTCGGACACCGGGCGCTGGTGCGGCCATTGCACGCGATCACGGTGAAGGGCCGGCAGGAGCCGGTGACCTGCTTCGTCCTGAGCGGGGTGCGATGACCGAGTTCGCGCTGCTGCGCAGTCTCGATCCGGAGGATCGCCGCCAGGTCATCGCCTCATGTATTCCGCGCAGGTTCAAACGTCGTGAAATTGTCTGCCACGAGGGCGATCTCGGAGATACCCTGCATCTGGTCAAATCCGGGTTGCTGCTGATCAAGGTCACCACGCCGCTCGGCTCCACCGCCACCCTGACCATCATCGGCCCTGGCGATTCGTTCGGTGAGCTGGCGGTGCTCACCCCCGATGCCAGACGGACAGCGACGGTGGAAGCTGCCGAGAATGCCGAGACGCTCTCGCTGAGCCGGGACAGGCTCGAAGTCCTACGCGCCGCCAACCCCGGTATCGATCGCATGCTCATCGCCACCCTGGTCGAACAGGTCAGGCGACTCTCGGCGTCCGTACTCGAGGCCCTGTATCTGCCGGTCGAGGCTCGGGTGATGCTGCGACTGGCCAGCCTCGCCCGTGTCTACGGTGAGGCCGCGCCGATCGCCGAGATCCGGCTCACCCAGGAAGATCTGGCCTCGATGGCCGGTACCACTCGCGTCACCGCGAACCGCGTGCTGCGCGACCTGGAGCAGCGCGGCATCGTGTCGTTGCGCCGTGGCCGGATCATCGTCGTCAGCCGCGCCGAGCTGGAGACTGTTGCTGCCAAGCTCTGAGTTACGCAGCCGGGTTGTGTAAGCGCGGATACAGATCGAGTGCCGTCGCGCTGACAGAACTTCTTCTCGGCCGCGGCCAGTATTGGTCCCACGTTCACACCGGCCGCCCGGCCGGAGACCAAACAGCTTGGAGAAGAACATGATCAGCCGATTCCGCCGGACCGCCACCGCTGTCGCCGCCCTCGCTCTGATCGGCTCCGCCGGCACCGGAATCGCCGGCGCCGTCACGCCGGTCGCGGCCGGACCCGCTCGAGCCGCAGTGCCGGGCGGGGTTCGAACCTGGTTCGATCCGCTGTGCGAGTGGAACAGCGGCTTCGACTGGCATTACTACGAGTACTGCGACTACAACTACTGGCGCGGCAGCCACCGCGGCGACTGGGAGTCGTTCGACCGCCGCAATCATGGTTACGACTACCGCTGGCATCACTGATATTCGCGCCCCGCATACGCGATCCGGAACCGCGGCCCGCTATGGTCTCACTCGCCGATGCAGGCGGGATGTTGTCTGAAGCCATAGTCCTCAACCCGCCCCCAAAGCCGGTCGACCTGCACTATGCCCGGCCCTCGGGGCGGCACGGCGCCTCGAGAAAGCCAAGGCTGGGTCGTTCGCCGTCCGGCGCGCGACAGCGGACGCGTCACCCTGTTGACACTCACCGACGCCGGGTACGAGAAAGTCGCCTTCAGCGCGCCCGCCCAAGCCGAAACTGTCGGTCCTCGACGCGCTCACGAAACAACGACTGAACCAACTGAGCCGGGCCTCGGAAACCATTCTCGGTCAACTCATTCCCGCCGGTGATGCGAATAGGAGCGGATCGGCCCGGACATCGCGGCAACGGTGCGGTCTCACCGGCGCCCGGTCCGCTGCCGAGCGCAATTCGTGCCACGGCCATCGCAAAAATGATGACGCCCAGATAGATTCCGATGGCCAGTCGATCGTCGCGGTGCGAATAGACGTCGAGCACGGTTGCCACCGGAATCGCGACTATCGCGATGAGTCACAACATGTTCACACGGATCAGCAAGGCCGTGTACCCCGTCGCGCGCTCGAACAGGCGATGATGATCCCGCCAGAAGGCACTGATGACGACGAAGCTGATCCCGGCGGCGGTCAGCGCATAGCCGTTGTCCACCAGGAACTTCGAAGTGCTCGAGTCCGCGACACCGCGTGCGCTGTCGGCCAACGGCAACGCGATCAGCGTTATCGCGATGGCCACCACGGCATCACTGAAGAAGGCCAGCCGCTCCATCCCGTGCTCACGGTGATTCGCTCACTCCGCCGACTGCAGGGCCGGATCCGAGCGGGTGGCCACCATTCGTGCGCCGGAAAGTCACCCGATTCCGATCCATAACGCCAGCAGCAGAATGGATTCCAGCGCATCACGGAAGCAGCCGGATTGGCGTTTGTCAACGCGACCAGAAGCAAACCCGGCCGCGGTTCGTCGGCGAGCTGTATGGCAGCGGTGGTGGGCAGTTCGCATGCATGCTCTCTCCGCGTTGAGCTTTCGTGGAACGTGTGTGGCACATGCTCGGTTCGCGGCGCCGAAGAAGCGCCGACTCGATGAGAATTCGACCCGCCAATTCTGATCAGGAGTCGACGACGACATTGCGATCGGAATCACCCGCCCTCGCCCGGGCGCAGATCCGCGGCCAGCAGCGCAGCACCGGCTCCAACTGAGTAATGCGACAACAAATAGATAACGATTGGCAACTCCAACTGGATGCTGGCCCGGTGTATTCGGATGCCGGCGCTTGCCGCGCAACACCTCGCACAGCCACGGATTTGCCAGGTGCACATGGAATTCGGCGAGTTCTGCCTGTCCCGGCGATGCCCGCCGCTTAAGCTATCTGCGCGGTGCGATGAATACTCGAGATCGAGAAGCGCTGAGTCCAGGAGGTCCGAAATGTCGGAAGCCGGTCGTTGGTCCCGATCACGTTCAATTCTAATTGCGAGCATGTTGCCAGTTGCTGTCATCCTCGGAACCGGTGTAGTCAACGCATCCCCGGGTGGCGCGGCGCCGGTACTTGCCGGATCGCCGACGACGGTGGACTGGCTATCGCCGAGCCAATACGAGCAGGGGCCAGGTCCTTTCGTGCTGCCGACCGAACTCGCTCTACTCGACCAATCGCCGGTCGGGATCGCATCGCCGGTCGACACGCGCCGCGACGATCGAGCCGTCGGCCCGGCGAATCCGCTCGCCGCCGACAGTTGGCCCGGAGTCGAGAAGGTGGACGCGCCGGACCTGCTGCCGCCGACCGTGGATCCGCAGCCGATCCAGGATTTCTGCGCGGGCATCCCGGGAGATCCCCGTAGATGCGCCGTCACCGTCACCGACGCGGGCGTCGGTGCGGCAATCGGTGCAGGCATCGCCGTGGCAGCGGTCTCGCCCGTCGTGATCGCCTCCGGAATAGTCGGCGCCGTCGCCGGGTTCGTCTCGGGCATCCCGTTCCTGCCGGCTGGTTTGGTTGTCCTCCCGGTCGTCGGCGCGGCCATCGGCGTCGGCTTCGTTGCCGGACCTGCCGCCCTGGTCGGTGGGGCGCTCGGGGCATCGGTCGGGGCGATAGTGGGTCTCGCCACGCCCCTCCCGGACAACCCAACCGATGGATCCCACGCGCCCATCACCTCGCCGTGACAAACGCGGTCATCGATCCAGTCGCGCGCTGAGAATCCGGGCGATCTGAGCAATGGCGCCCGGATCGGTCATGGCGAGATGGGTCGCGTCGATGTCGAAAGTCGAAATTTGCCCACGAACCACAGGCGCCCATCCCTGGTGACCCGCAGCATCGGATCGCCTTTCACGTGTCGCGGTGAAATAGAGCATGTCGCTGTCCAATACTGCGGGCCGCCACACACTGGCTGCCCGGATCGCCAGGTTGTAGGCGTCGGTCAGTCGCTCGATCCTTGCGGCGTCAATGTCGACGCAGCCCCCCAGGTGTCGTTCGATCAGATCGGCGGCTTCCTCGGCGGTCGCCTCGGGGCTCACGAAATCGGCGCCCATGACCGGGCCGAGATTGCTGATCAGTTCCCCGGCCGTGACGGTGCGGAGCGTCGACTCGTCGATACCGCCCACCTCGGCATCCAACAGTGCCAGTAGTGCAACCTGTTCACCGGCGGTGCGCATCTCGACGGCAATCGCATGGGCGATCACACCACCCAGCGACCAGCCGAGGAGGTGATACGGGCCGTGTGGCTGAACCGCGTGATCTCCTCGAAGTAGCGTTTCGCCATTTCTTCGATCGACGTCGGACCGGGGTCCTCGCCCCCGATTTGCGGCGCCTGCATGCCGTAGATCGGTCGACCGGCGGCGAGGTACCTGCCGAGTGTGCGGTAACACCACGACAGGCCCAGAGCCGGGTGGATGCAGAACAGCGGTGGTTGCTCGCCGCCGGTCCGGATGGGCAGCACTACGTCGAAGCCGATGTCGGTCCGGTCGCCGGCGGTCCGGGAGCGCATTCCGGATTCGATCCGCTTCGCCAGGTCGGCTGGGCAGGGACCCGACAGCATCCAGCTGATCGGAACCTCGTAGTCGAGTCCTCTGCGCAACTCGCTCACCACCTGCACCGACTTCAGCGAGTTGCCACCCAATACGTAGAAGTCGTCATCGGCGCCCACCCGATCCACGCCGAGTACCGCTCCGAAGGCCCGTGCGACCTCCTCTTCCAGCCACGACGAAGGCCCCCGGAACTCCCCGATCGCGTGCACCGGCTCCGGTAGCCGCGTGCGGTCCAACTTGCCCGACGTGGTGAGGGGCACCGTGTCGAGCGCCATCACCGTGGTGGGCACCATGTAGTCGGGCAGTTCGCTTGCCGCGTGCGCCAGGACCGCCGCGGTGTCGACCGTGGCGGGCGCCACGTAGCCGACGAGGTGGTCCACCGCACCGGTGGTGTGCGCCACGGCGATCGAGCGGGCGACGCTCGGGTGCTCGGCGAGTACTGCCTCGATCTCACCGAGTTAGATACGCAATCCGCGCAGCTTCACCTGGGAATCGGTGCGGCCCAGGTATTCCAATTCGCCGGTGTGGCGCCAGCGCACCAGGTCGCCGGTGCGGTACAGGCGCGGCGGCTCAGCGGCACCGATGACGCGTGATCGGCACCCCGGTCGCCGGCCGGGGCGAGCCCGGCCTGGACGAGCTGGTCGGGATGGTGTCCCGCGACGGCGATGCGGCGGGCTCGGTATCCGCAGCCGAGGTCGGGGCCGAGCTGACGGCGGATCGCTTCGGAGCCGCCGTCACCGCACGGGTCGGGCACGAACCGTTCCGCGGTCAGGCGGCGCGAACGCCTCGGCCTGCGCCGCGACCAGATCGGCCAGACCTCGATGGCTGAGGTGTCCGGCGCCACGGCTGATCAGCAACCTTGCCAGCACCGGCGGTGAGTCGCTCACGCAACTGCCCTGAGGCCATGCCGAACATCCCTACTCGAAAAGCGACCGTTCACTATCGATTCGGCGCCGACGCCGCAACCGATTGGTCTCTCGACCAAGATCTTCGAAACGGATGCACTCCAGTCATGGATGCCCATGTGGTCAGGGTCCCTTGTAACCCATCCTGACCTGTGTAGAGAGGTTTTCCTGGTCGCGGCTCAGCTGGTGGGTGACTTGGCGACACGCCGGCAGCTGACCTCGCTGACAGCATGGGACCGGCGACGAGGGAGGCGCTCGGCGAACATCTTGCAAGCAGCCAACCTGCTGCGCGAACAGGATCGGCGGGACGGGGAACGGGCGCTGCTCACCGGCCGCTGCTGCCCGGCAATGCCATGACCACCGACCTCCTCCCGCATCCGGTCGGCGACGTTCCGTGCCGGAAACATCTTGTGCCGGTTCGGGATTCGCGGTTCTGATGTGGTCGGGTCGACCGCGGGGGCGGTGGTTCAGGGGTGTTCGGTGGCCCAGGCGCAGATGGCGGCCAAGGGTGTTTCGAGGGATTTGCCGAGTTCGGTGAGCGAGTACTCGATGTGCTGTGGGGCCGTCTCCTTGTAGACGTGGCGTTCGACCAGGCCGTCGGATTCCATGCCGCGCAGGGTTTCGGTGAGGACCTTCTGGGTGATGCCGGGCAGGCGGCGGCGCAGCGCGGCGGGGCGTTGCGGGCCGTCGAGCAGCGCGTAGATGAGCAGGATGCGCCATTTCGCGGCGAGGCGTTCGAGGGCCTGCCGGGTCGTGCAGGATTCCTCGAGCACGTCCGGGATGACCGCTGCCATGTCGCCTCCATTCGGAAGGGCACCGCGAAGTGCCTTCTACCGGCGGCCGGGGTCCGCGCCTACCGTCTGTTTCACCGTAATGCGAAGAATTCGAGGACGAGGCACGAGATGACAGTCAGCACAGTTCCGTTCACGGTCACCCGGGACGGGGATCGGCTGGTGGGCACGCTGTATCTGCCGGAGGGGATGCCGACGGGGGTCGTGGTCACGACCGGGCCGTTGACCTCCGTCAAGGAGCAGGCGGCGGGCGTGTACGCGGAGGCGCTGGCGCGGCGCGGGTTCGCGGCGCTGGCCTTCGATCATCGCACGTTCGGTGAGAGCGAGGGTGTGCCACGGCAATTGGAGGATCCGCTGGGCAAGGCCGCCGATATCGCGGCGGCGGTGTCGGCGTTGCAGGACGATGAGCGATTCGCGGGCAAAACCGTGGTGGCACTGGGTGTGTGCGCCGGCGGCGGGTACATGGCGCGGGCCGTCGCCGATGATCCGCGTATCCGGGCATTCACCGGTGTCGCCGGGGTCTACCCGGATGCGGCCGCCAATCCGGCGGATCCGGCGGTGGTCGAGCGGGGCCGCCGGGCCCGGGAACGCCGGCTGGCCACCGGTGAGGTCGAGACCATCCCGGCCGTGGCGGCCGACAACGGGGATGTCGCCATGCCGCTGCGGGAGGCGTTCGAGTACTACGGCACCCCGCGCGGTGCGGTCTCCAACTATACGAATGGATTCGCGGTCGAATCCTTCGAGCACACAGCCGGTTTCGACGCCCAGGAGGCCGCCGAGCGACTGACGGTTCCCTTCCTGCTCGTGCACTCCGAGAACGCGTTGGTCCCGCCCTGGGCCCGCAAGTTCTATGCTGCGGTGGCATCCCCGAAATCGGAGCTGTGGCTGAGCTCGGTCGGCCAGATCGACTTCTACGATGATCCCCGCCTGATCGAGCCCGCTGCCGACGCGGCCGCCGCGTTGTTCCGCGACGTCTGCCGAGTCCCATGAGCTGAGCCGGATGTCGTCGGAGGTTCGCACGGTCCCCGACGCGTCCGATGTGCACGGCGTGCTGGCCGTCCCCGGGAAGCATCACGTGTATGCCACCGTGACGGGCCGCGATGAGGTCGTGGCACCGGACGAGGGCAGCGGGGCGGTGCTGTTCACCGCCCCGCGCACATCGTGGTCGTCGATCCCGCCGATCATCACAGCTACTTCCCGATCGCGACCGGGACGTCGGCCAGGGCGCCCGCGCTCTGGGAGTTCGAGCCGTCGGCACCGCCCGGCATGAGCTCCCTCAGCGCCGAATCCCACTGCGAATGCTGCTGCGGGAAGCAGCGGTTCAACAGGTCGGCCATGATGGCGGGCGCGGTCGAGGCACCGGGCGACGCGCCCAGCAGTCCGGCGATGGTGCCATCCGCGCCGGTGACCAGCTCGGTGCCCATGGTCAGCACGCCGAGGCGGTCGGGGTCGGGTTTGACCAGCTGGGCGCGCTGACCGGCCTGCACCGGATACCAGTCGGCGGGGTCGGCCTCGGGGTAGAACCGTTGCAGCTGTGCGAATTTGCGGCGGCGGGTCGAGAGTAGTTCGCGAATCAGATAGCGCACCAGCGGCAGGTTCTGGAGGCCCGCGGCCACCAGCGCCACGATATTCGTGACCCGCAGGGTGGTGAACAGATCGGTGAGCCTGCCGTGCTTGAGCAGCCTCGTACTGAACGTGGCGTAGGGGCCGAACAGCAGCGACGATTCGCCGCCGACGATACGTTTGTCCAAGTGCGGCACGGACATCGGGGGAGCGCCGACCAGGGCCTGGCTGTAAACCTTCGCCTCGTGCCGGGCGACGACCTCCGGGTTGTCGGTGCGCAGAAATTGCGCGCCGACCGGGAACACCCCGTAACCACGGACCTCGGGAATACGGGCCCTCTGGAGCAGCGCGAGCGCGTAGCCGCCCGCCCCGACGAACACGAAACGCGCGCGGATGGTGAAGCGCTGCTTGCTGTTCCGATCGCGTCCGGTCACCGTCCAGATGCCGTCCTTGCCGCGCTGCAGCCCGGTGACCTCGTGGCCGGTGCGCAGCTGACCACCCGCACCGGTCATGGCCGCCACCAGGGATGCGGTGAGCGCTCCGAAATCGACATCGGTGCCGCCCTCGTGCCGGGTGGCCGCCACCGGCTCACCTGGTTCACGTCCATCCATGAGCAGGGGAGCCCACCGCGCGATCACGTCCGGATCCTCGCTGTACTCCATCGCCGCGAACGCGGGCAGTGCCCGGAGCGTCTCGAAACGCCGGCGCAGGTAGGTCACATCCCGCTCGCCGAACACCACATCCATATGCGGCGTCGCGGAGACGAAGGTCGTATCCGGCAGCATGCCCCGATCGGCGAGACCCGCCCAGAGCTGCCGTGACAGCGCGAACATGGACGCGATTTCGGCCGCTTTGCTCGGATCGCCCGCATCCGGCATGTAGTTGAGTTCGCAGAGCCCCGAGTGTCCCGTGCCCGCGTTGTTCCACGGATCCGAGCTCTCCGCCGCGACCCGGTCGAGCCGTTCCAGCAGGACCATCGACCAATCCGGTTGCAGCGCCGCGATCATCGCGCCGAGTGTGGCGGACATGATGCCGCCCCCGATCAGTACGACATCGAGAATCGCTGTGTCCGTGTGGGATTCGGTGGTATCGGTGTGCGAGTCCATCTGACTGACCTCCTCGGCTGCTGGTATCGATAATCGTCACGCCGCACCCATTCATCCGTCCAATGTTCATTTCGAGCGATTATGATCCGAATATGGATGGATTGCCGTCTGCCCAGGTCGAGGCCCTGATTCCGCTGCTCGCGGCGTTCGACGCGGCTGCGGCCGAGGGGCACATCACGCGCGCGGCGCAGCGGCTCGGAGTGCCGCAGTCGTCGCTGAGCCGCCGGTTGAAGGCGGTCGAGCAGGCCGTCGGGGTGAAGTTGTTCCAGCCGGTCGGTCGCCGAGTCGCGCTCACCGCCGCGGGCCAGGAGCTGTTCGACCGCACGCGTGGACTGGTCCAGGCCCTCGGCGACGCGGTCGACGTGGTCCGCAGCGACGCCGATCCGGAGAGCGGCCTGGTCCGCTTCGGCTTCCCCTTCACCCTGGGCCCCGTCAGCATCCCGTCACTGCTGGCCGACTTCCACGCCGGTGCACCCCGTATTCGTCTGCACCTGGTGCAGGCGCACGGCACCGCGCTGGTCGAGATGGTCCGCGAAGGCCGCCTCGATCTGGCCGTCACCATCCCCGCGCCCGATGACCTGCCCGCGATCATCCTCGGGTTCCAGCGCGTGCACCTCTATGTCGCGAACACCCATCCGCTCGCGACCCGCGGGCTGGTCGATCTCGCCGAACTCGCCGACGAGCCGTTCATCGCCAATCCGCCGACCTACCACCTGCGCCGGCTCGTCGACTCCTGGTGCGCTGACGCCGGATTCACTCCGAATGTCGGCTTCGAGATCACCGAATTCGAAACCCTGCGCGCCCTGGTGGCCCAGAATCTCGGCATCGCGGTGCTGCCGGCCCCGGAGACCCCGCACCCCGGCCTCACGCGTGTCCCCCTGACCGGGGAGCGAGAGCGGAGCATCGGCCTGGTCTCGGGCAATCACCGCCCGACGCCCGCGGTGGCGCGCCTGCGCGATCATGTTGCGGCGCATGCCATGTCGTATCTGGAGCACGCGCGTGAGGCCGTGATCAGGAGCCGTTGGGAATCGGATTTCCCGGGTTGACGTCGAGCACCTTGCCGGGGTTAAGCAGCCCCAGCGGGTCGAGCGCCCGCTTCACCGCCGCCATCAGATCCACCGCGGCCCCGTGCTCTTCCCGCAGATACTTCTTCTTGGCCAGCCCGATCCCGTGCTCACCGGTGGCGGTGCCGCCGACCTCGAGCGCATGCCGCACCACCAGATCCGAGAACTGCTGCGCCGCCTCGTATTCGTCTTCGGTGTAGGGAACGATGGTGTGGACGTTCCCGTCCCCGATATGCCCCGCGACGGTGATGTTCAGCCCGAGTTCGGCGCCCAGCCGGGTGGCGCTGTCCACGGCCCCCGCGATCCGTGAATAGGGCACGGCGGTATCGGTGATCATGAACCGGCAGCCGGGATTGCTCGCCTTGACCGCGAAGTACAGATTGTGCCGATCCTCCCAGAGCGCGTGCCGATCCCCGTGCGTGCGTGCGGTCGCTACCTCGATCGCATCGTGCGCGGCGGCGATCCGCCCGATCTCCTGCTCATTGGCGGCGACCGCCGCGGACGACCCGGATTCGATATCGATGAACAGGGCGGGTGCCTCGGAGTACGCGGTACCGCGGAACGTGTTGATGGCGGCCATGCTCGGCGCGTCCACCAGTTCCAGCCGGCTCACCGGCAGCGCCGCGCCCAGCATCTCGACTGCGGTGTCCACGGCATCGGCCACCGTCGGGAACGAAATGCGCAGCGAGTGAATCCATTCCGGAATCGGATGCAGCTTGACGGTCAGCTCGGTGATGATCCCGAGCGTGCCCGCCGACCCGATGAGCAGGTCCTTCAGGTCGTATCCGCTCGAGGATTTACGCACCGCGCGCCCGAGCCGGGTGACGGTGCCGTCGGCGAACACCGCCTGCAGCGCGAGCACATTGGCCCGCATGCCGCCGTAGCGGACGGTGGTGGTGCCGCTGGCGTTGGTGGCCGCCATCCCGCCCAGTGACGCGTCCGCACCGGGATCCACCGTGAACTGCAGCCCGAATTCGGCGGCCGCCGCATTGAGCCGGGTCCGGCTGACGCCGGGCTGCACGGTGGCGGTGAAGTCGCCGGGGGAGATGTCGAGAATCTTGTCGGCCCGCGTGAAGTCCAGGACCAGCTCGTCACCCCGGGCCAGGAGATGCCCTTCCAGGCTGGTCCCGGCCCCGCGCGCGATCAACGGCGTGCGCTGCTCGCGGGCCCACTCGACCACGGTCACCACATCCTCGGCGGTGACCGGATAGACCACGCCGCGCGGACGCTGCCCCGCCCGGCCGGTCTCGTCGACCGTGAATTGGTCGAGGACCACCGGACGAGTGTCTATCTCGAGCATGTGGTCCTCCGCGGCGGCGAGTGGCTACTCCTGGTATGTCATGAGAATACGGCGGATCGACGGGGTGACCGGCAGTTCACCACCGAGCGGGACCCACCGGTATTCGGCGTAGTTGGTGACCCGCACCGGCCCCGCGCTCTCCACCGCGGCCGCGAAATGCTCTCTGCGGACCGGCTTTCCGGCACTGGAGAGGTAGTCGAAGCTGCCGAGGTGGCGCACGATGTCGACCACCGTGAGCCCGGTCTCCTCCCGCACCGCCCGTACCACCGCGCCGACCAGCGACTCGCCCGGGCGGACCACCGTCCCGGGCAGGTGTAGCGGACTGCGTCCTTCGACGTGCTCCTCGTGCTCGAGCATCAGTACCGCGTCATTGTGTTCGACAACCACACCCACCCGTAGCGCGACCCCGTCGGCGGCTGCCCGCTCCCGGAGTTCTTCCAGCACTGTCTCGCCGATGGATTGCCTGGGCGAAACCTCGAAATCCCACACTGCACACCACATCCCGTATCACCGGACACCGTCGACCGATACCGACAACGCTACCGCCGGAGAAGCGGTCGGCGGCAGAGACATTCGCAAGATTAGACGCATCTCCGCCCGGCGGATCGGAGCTCCGGAAACTTTCTGGTACCGATCGAATCGATCCGCCGGTCCGATGGAAAGCTGAGGGTGTGCCCGCCTACGAGAGGAGTCACCGATGAGGGTATTCCAGATCGGAGCGGCCGGTGGCATCGGACGCCGCCTGTCGACGCTGCTGACCGCGCGCGGTGACGAGGTCACCGGCATGCACCGCAGCCCGGACCAGGCGGCGGCGATCGCCGCGACCGGCGCGACCCCGGTGGCCGGCGACCTGATCGCCGATTCGGTGGACGAACTCGCCGCCAAATTCCACGGCCACGACGCCATCGTCTTCTCCGCGGGCGCGCACGGCACCGGGATGGACCAGACCTCGCTGATCGATGGCAGGGGACTGGAAAAGTCGGCCGATGCTGCCCGATTTGCCGGTGTCGCCCGTTTCGTTCTGGTGTCCGTGTTCCCCGACGCGGGTCGCGATCGTGAAACAACGCCCGGCTTCGAGCACTACATGCGCGTGAAGAAGATGGCCGACGCCTACCTCGTCGCCACCGACCTCGACTGGCTCATAGTGCGTCCTGGCACGCTGCGTAACGAACCCGGAAAAGGCCTGGTCACAGCCGGACTGGCAATCGAATACGGGGACGTCCACCGCGACGATGTCGCCGCCTTCATCGACGTCGCCCTGCATCGCCCGGCCCTCAACCGCGTCATCATCGAACTGACCGACGGTCACACCCCCGTCGCCGACGCCGTCGAACTGGTCCTCGACCACGCCACCACGGCGAGGAAATAGCCGAAAGCCACATTTCACGACCGAAATTCGCGCCGTGATCCCATCCGGGTGCGGCAATTGCGCGAGAGACCTGGAATAGTTGGGGCGGAACGCACAGGACCAAGGCGAAAGCGGGGATGTTGGTGACTTCGACTGACGGTGTGAGCGGGGTAAGCACGGTGAAGGATGCACCGCCCTCGCCTCCGAACACCCTCGAGCGCGATGTCCAGACCCTGGAAAAGGCGATCTACGAAGTCAAACGGGTGATCGTCGGTCAGGATCGGCTGGTCGAGCGGCTGTTGGTCGGTGTACTCGCCAAAGGTCACGTCCTGCTGGAGGGCGTGCCGGGTATCGCCAAGACCCTGGCCGTCGAGACCTTCGCGAAGGTGGTGGGCGGCAGCTTCTCGCGCGTGCAGTTCACCCCGGATCTGGTGCCCACCGACCTCGTGGGTACCCGCATCTACCGGCAGGGCCGCGAGGAGTTCGACACCGAGCTGGGCCCGGTGGTCGCGAACTTCGTGCTCGCCGACGAGATCAACCGCGCGCCCGCCAAGGTGCAGTCCGCGCTGCTCGAGGTGATGGCCGAGCGGCACGTGTCCATCGGCGGCAAGACCTACCCGATGCCGAATCCGTTCCTGGTCATGGCGACCCAGAACCCGATCGAGTCGGAGGGCGTGTACCCGCTGCCCGAGGCGCAGCGCGACCGCTTCCTGTTCAAGGTCGTCGTGGACTACCCCTCCGTCGAGGAGGAGCGCGAGATCATCTATCGGATGGGTGTCACCCCGCCGGAGGCCAAGCGGGTGCTCGATCCGGAGGAACTGGTCCGGCTGCAGAGCGTGGCCGCCAATACGTTCGTCCACCACGCGCTGGTCGACTACGTGGTCCGCGTGATCGCCGCGACCCGCAAGCCCGCCGACTTCGGCATGCAGGACGTGGCCGGCTGGATCTCGTACGGCGCCTCGCCGCGCGCCTCACTCGGCATCATCGCCGCCGCCCGCGCGGTCGCGCTGATCCGCGGCCGCGACTACGTGGTCCCGCAGGATGTCGTCGAGGTGATCCCGGATGTGCTGCGCCACCGCCTGGTGCTGTCCTACGACGCCCTCGCCGACGAGGTCAGCCCCGACGATGTGATCAAGCGCGTGCTGCAGACCGTCGGCCTGCCGCAGGTCGTCGCCCAGGCCAATGCCCCGGCCGGCGCCCCCGCGCCCGCCGAAGCGCGGGGAGGCGAAGCGCCGATTCCCGCCCCGGCGCAGCCGCCGGTGATGGGCCCGCACGGCGCCCCGCAGCAGCCCGGCGTGCCCGCCCAGGGCATTCCGCAGCCGCTGCAGCAGGGTATTCCGCAGCCCCCCAACGGTCAGGTGTCCGGAGTTCCCGGTCAGCCGCAGCCGAAGTGAGGCCGGTCTCGGAATCGATTGCGCCCGTGACGATCTCACCTCCCAGCGGCTCCACGCACGCCCCGCCCTCGTTCCGGCAGGGGCAGCTGACCGACCCACGGTTGTCGGCGGCGTTGAAGACGCTCGAACTCACCGTGCGCCGGCGCCTGGACGGCGTGCTGCACGGTGACCACCTGGGCCTGATTCCCGGCCCCGGCTCCGAACCCGGCGATGCCCGCATGTATCAGCCGGGCGACGATGTGCGGCAGATGGATTGGTCGGTCACCGCCCGCACCACCCATCCGCACGTGCGGCAGATGATCGCCGACCGCGAACTCGAGACCTGGCTGGTCATCGATCTGTCGGCCAGTGTCGACTTCGGTACCGCGCTGTGCGAGAAGCGGGATCTGGTGGTCGCCGCGGCGGCCGCGGTCACGCATCTGACCAGTGGCGGCGGCAACCGGATCGGTGCGGTGGTGGCCAATGGTCAGCAGCTGATCCGCATTCCGGCCCGCAGCGGTCGCGTGCACGAGCAGGCGATGCTGCGCAAGATCGCGACCACCCCGCACGCCCCCGACGGGGTACGCGGTGATCTGCGTGAGGCCATCGAGGCCCTGCGCCGTCCGCAGCGCAAACGCGGTCTGGCCGTGGTCGTCTCCGATTTCCTCGGGGACATCGACTGGCAGCGTTCGCTGCGCGCCATCTCCGGCCGTCACGACCTGCTCGGCGTCGAGGTGCTCGACCCGCGCGATCTGGAACTCCCGGATGTCGGCGATGTGGTCCTGCACGACCCGGAGTCGGGCCGGACCAGGGAATTCAGTGTGACCCCCACGCTCCGTGCCGATTTCGCGCGCGCCGCGCAGCGTCATCGCGACCAGGTCGAGCAGGCGCTGCGCAGCTGCGGTGCGCCGGTGATGACCCTGCGCACCGATCGCGACTGGATCGCGGACGTGGTCAGATTCGTGTCGAGCCGGCGCCATACCTTCGGCGCCCCGACTGCCGGGCGGGTGCCGCGACAGTGAGCATTGGCAATGTCACTTTGAGCCTTTCGCATTTCACGGCGCAGTACTGGCTGGGATTCCTGGCTGTGCTGGCCGCGATCGCGTTGATCTACATCCTGATCCAGCAGCGTCGGCGAAAGCACATGCTGCGCTTCGCCAATATGGATCTGCTGGAGAAGGTCGCACCCTCGCAGCCCAAGCCGTGGCGGCACATTCCGGTGGCGCTCACCCTGGTGGGCCTGATCTTCCTGACCTTCGCCGCCGCCGGTCCGACCGCGGCCAAGAAGGTGCCGCGCAACCGGGCCACGGTGATCCTGGTGATCGACGTGTCGCTGTCCATGGAGGCGACCGACGTGCCGCCCAGCCGAATTCAGGTGGCCAAGAAGGCCGCCAAGGAGTTCGCGGACAACCTGACGCCTGGTATCAACCTGGGCCTGGTCACCTTCGCCGGTACCGCGTCGGTGCAGGTGTCGCCGACGACGAACCGGGAAGCGGTCAAGGCGGCCATCGACAATATGAAGCTGGCCGAGCGCACCGCCACCGGAGAGGGCATTCTCACCGCCCTGCAGTCGATCGACACGCTGGCGTCGGTGCTGGGCGGCGCGGAGAAGCCGCCGCCGGCCCAGATCGTGATGATGTCCGACGGTAAGCAGACCGTTCCGGACGACAAGGACGTCGAGAACCCTCGCCACGGCTTCACCGCCGCACGGCTGGCGAAGGAGAAAGGCGTTCCGGTGTCGACGATTTCGTTCGGCACCACCTGGGGCACCGTCGAGATTCCGGATCAGGACGGCAAGGGTTCGCAGCGGGTGCGGGTACCGGTGGACGACGATGCGCTGCGCGAGATCGCGAAGTTGTCCGGCGGCGAGTTCTTCACCGCCTCCACGCTGGAAGAACTCAAGAACGTCTACGGCCATTTGGAAGAGCAGATCGGCTACGAGACCACCATGGGCGACGCCAGCCGCCCGTGGCTGCTACTCGGCCTGCTGGTGACCGCCGGTGGCGTGCTCACCGCCCTGCTCTATCGTCAGCGTCTGCCGTAAACCGGTACCGCGCGCCGAGTCCCGAACACGAACAGATAGGTTTGCCCTTATGTCGAACATCACATCCCGGTCGGTACTGGTGACCGGCGGTAACCGCGGCATCGGTCTCGCGGTCGCCCAGCGCCTGCTCGCCGACGGACACAAGGTCGCCGTGACTCATCGTGGGTCCGGCGTGCCCGAGGGGCTTTTCGGCGTGAAATGCGATGTGACCGATGCCGAATCGGTCGATCGGGCGTTCTCCGAGGTGGAGGCGCACCAGGGTCCGGTGGAGGTGGTCGTGGCCAACGCGGGCATCGTGGACAACGTCCTGTTCATGCGCATGAGCGAGGAGTCGTTCTCGAAGGTCATCGACGCCAACCTGACCGGCGCGTGGCGAGTCGCCCAGCGCGCCAACCGCAATATGCTCAAGAACCGCTTCGGCCGCGTCATCTTCCTCGGCTCGGTGGTCGGCCAGATCGGTGCGCCGGCGCAGGTCAGCTACGCGGCGGCCAAGTCCGGTCTGGTCGGTATGGCTCGCGCCATCACCCGTGAGGTCGGCAAGCGCAACATCACCGCGAATGTGGTCGCGCCCGGCCTGATCGACACCGACATGACTCGCGACGAGATGACCCCGGAGATGCGCAAGACCGCGCTCGATTTCATCCCCGCGGGCCGGATCGGTCAGGCCGAGGACGTGGCGGGTGTGATCAGCTTCCTCGCCTCTGACGACGCCTCCTACATCTCCGGCGCGATCATCCCCGTCGACGGCGGTATGGGTATGGGCCACTGAGCTTTTCGTTGTAAGAGACACAGCGCTCAGTTCCATCCCTATCACTCAGCCCCCCAGCATCTTTCAAACGAGGAGAACCGACCAACCCATGGGTGGATTGCTCGAAGGCAAGACCGTACTCATCACCGGCATCATCACCGACTCGTCCATCGCCTTCCACGCGGCCGCGGTCGCGCAGGAGCAGGGCGCGAAGGTGATCATCACCGGTATCCCGGAGCGGCTGCGGCTCATCGACCGCATTGCCAAGCGCCTGCCGCAGGAGGTGCCCCCGGCCATCGGTCTCGACGTCACCAGCGAAGAGAATCTGGCGAACCTGCCGGAGAAACTGCGTGAACTCGCGCCCGAGGGCATCGACGGTGTGCTGCACTCGATCGCCTTCGCCCCCAAGACCCTGATGGGTCCGGACGCGGTGGCGTTCCTCGACGGCCCGGGCCCGGATGCCGCCAAGGCGTTCGAGATCTCGGCCTGGTCCTACGCCTCGCTCGCGCGCGCCGTGCTCCCCGCCATGAACGAGGGCGGCTCCATCGTGGGCATGGACTTCGATCCGCGCACCGCCATGCCGTACTACAACTGGATGGGTGTCGCCAAGGCGGCGCTGGAGTCGGTCAACCGCTACGTGGCGCGGGAAGTCGGCAATGCCAAGAAGATCCGCTCCAACCTGATCGCGGCCGGTCCGATCAAGACCCTCGCGGCCAAGGCCATCGCGGGCACCGCCACCGATGACGCCAAGCAGCTGAACATGCTCAACGAGTACTGGGACGGCGCGTCCCCGATCGGCTGGGACGTCGACGACCCGACCGTGGTGGCCAAGTCCGTCGTGGCCGTGCTGTCGGACTGGCTGCCCGGCACCACCGGTTCGATCATCTACGTCGACGGCGGCGCCAGCCACAACACCTGGTTCCCGGCCGCCGGTTTCGGCGGCAACTGATCCGGACAAGGCTCGAGGGTAAGGGAGGAGAGCAGTGGCTGCGGAGCCCACGGCTCGTGAAGTGGACGCCCTGCTACTGCTGTCCTTCGGCGGTCCCGAGCGCCCCGAGGACGTGATGCCGTTCCTGGAGAACGTCACTCGCGGCCGGGGCGTGCCGCCGGAGCGCCTCGCCGAAGTCGCGCAGCACTACCTGCACTTCGGCGGGGTATCGCCGATCAATGCCCTGAACCTGGACATCATCAAGGCCGTCGAGGCCGAATTCGCCACGCGCGGTATCGATCTGCCGGTGTACTTCGGCAACCGCAACTGGCATCCGATGGTCGAGGAGACCGTCGAGCGCATGCGCGCGGACGGGATCCGGTCCGCCCTGGTGTTCCCGACCTCTGCGTGGGGCGGGTACTCCGGCTGCCTGCAGTACCACGAGGACATCGTCCGCGCCCGGGCCGCAGTCGCCGACGCGCCCGAATTGGTGAAGCTGCGGCAGTATTTCGACCATCCGCTGTTCATCGGTGCCTTCGCGGACTCGATCCGCGCGGCTGTCGCGGAATTGCCGGCGGACAAACGCGAGTCCGCCCGCCTGGTCTTCACCGCCCACTCGGTGCCGGTCTCGGCCGATGTCGCCTCCGGCCCGCCCGCCGAGCAGCACCTCTATAGCCGCCAGGTCGCCGAGGCGGCCCGATTGTGCGCCGCCGCAACCGGATTCGACGGCTACGACCTGGTGTGGCAGTCGCGTTCCGGCCCGCCGCAGATCCCGTGGTTGGACCCCGACATCGTCGACCACCTCGACACCCTCGCCGAGCGCGGCGTGGACGCGGTCGTGGTGTGCCCGGTCGGCTTCGTCTCCGATCACCTCGAGGTCATCTGGGACCTGGACAACGAGGCGAAAGAGCGTGCCGCCGAACTGGGTATGGCCTTCGCCCGCGCCGCCACACCCGGCCCCGACCCGCGCTACGCGCAGATGGTCGCCGACCTGGTGGACGAGTACCGCACTGCCGCCGCCCCCGCACGCCTGAGCGACATCACCGCCCTGGGCTGCACCGTCAACGGCGTGCCCTGCGTCGTGGGCTGCTGCGCCCTCCCACCGCGCCGACCCGCGGTGGCACCGGCGGCCGCCGAATTGTAGTCTCGCCCAGGTGACTACACCCGGACGCGGAACCCCGCAACGTCGTCAGCCCGCATCGAGCGGTGCCGCCGCCCGCAAGCAGCGCACCTTCGGCCCGCCGGACATGTTCGTCTGGGCGCCGGTCCTGACGCTGTTCCTCGCCGCCGGTATCGTCGGCACCATCGGCCAGTCCATCGGCTTCGCCGCCGCCTTCGTCGGTGTCGCCGTGATCATGCTGGTGGCCGACATGTGGTTCAACCGCTGACACAGCACATTCGGCATTACTCGAGGACGTCGGCCGCGTGGGCGATGACCAGGCTCACGGTGATGGCGGCGGCGGTCGCCGCCCACCCCGATTCCCCTGCTGTTCGCCGCGCCTACGCCGGCACCTGATCGTCGTGGGTCTCGTTCCCGGGTGTGCTCACGCTGGTGAGTATGCCCGGTGGCCAAAGGTGACAGAAGTATGACGCGGGGTTGAGGGTGGACTTTCCGGCGGGCAGGGTGGGTTGTAGCTGAGGCCGATCAAGGAGGTCATGTGGCACGGGAGTACAACCGGAATCCGGCGGCTGTGGCCGCGCTGTCGCCTGAGCAGTATCACGTCACCCAGGAGAACGGGACCGAGCGGGCGTTCACGGGCGAGTACTGGGACAACCACGAGCCTGGTATCTATGTGGATGTGGTGTCCGGTGAGCCGTTGTTCGCGTCGACGGACAAGTTCGAGAGCGGATCGGGGTGGCCGAGTTTCACCAAGCCGATCGACAACGCCACTGTGGTCGAGAAGCGGGATCTGAGCCACTTCATGATCCGGACCGAGGTGCGCTCGTCGCACGGCGACAGTCATCTGGGCCATCTGTTCACCGATGGGCCGCGTGATGCGGGCGGGCTGCGCTACTGCATCAACTCGGCGTCGCTGCGGTTCATCCACCTCGACCAGCTCGAGGCCGAGGGCTACGGGCAGTACAAGTCTCTGTTCACGAAGGAGGAAGCGTGACCGACACGCGGAAGGCTATTCTGGCCGGTGGATGCTTCTGGGGCATGCAGGATCTCATCAGGAAACAGCCGGGTGTGCTGTCGACCCGGGTGGGCTACACGGGTGGTCGCAACGACAACCCGAACTACCGCAATCACCCCGGGCACGCGGAGGCGGTGGAGGTCGTCTACGACCCGGCGCAGACGGATTACCGTGCGCTGCTGGAGTTCTTCTTCCAGATCCACGATCCGAGCACCGAGGATCGGCAGGGCAATGACATCGGGACGAGCTACCGCTCTGCCATCTTCTACCTGGACGACGAGCAGAAGCGGGTCGCGGAGGACACCATCGCCGACGTCGACGCCTCCGGCCTGTGGCCGGGCAAGGTGGTCACCGAGGTGACCCCCGCGAGCACGTTCTGGGAGGCCGAGCCGGAGCACCAGGATTACCTGGAGCGGTTCCCCAACGGCTACACCTGCCACTTCCCGAGGCCGGGCTGGAAGCTGTCGAAGCGGCAGGCCACGGCGTAGATCCGAGCGGGCCTCATCGGGGTGTGTCCCCGGTGAGGCCCCTTTTTGTTCCGCAAACTAGTTGCGCAGAAACTAGTTGCGTGGATACTATTGCTGTAGGCGGTCGCGAGGGTGATCGAAGGACTCGGGGAAGGCAATAGTCATGAACGGCATCAAGAAGGCACTGATCATCGGTGGCGGCATCGCGGGCCCGGTGACCGCGCTCGCGCTGCAGAAGGCCGGCATCGAGGCGACGGTGTACGAGGCGTACCCGGCGGCGGCCGACACCGGCGCGATGCTCACGGTAGCGCCGAATGGTCTTGCGGCACTGGGGATCATCGGCGCGGACAAGCTTGTCGAGGCCGCTGGGCACCCGCTGCACAGCATGGTGATGGAAACCGGCACGGGCCGCACGCTCATGCGGGTCGACGCGCTGCCCGGCCTGCCGCCGAGTTGCACCATGCTGCGCTCGGATCTGTTCCGGGTGCTGCACGACCACGCGGTCGCCAATGGCATCACCATCGAGCACGGCAAGCGGCTGGTCGACCTCGAGCAGACCGAGACGGGCGTGATCGCGCAGTTCGAGGACGGCACCACGGCCACCGGCGACATCCTGATCGGCGCGGACGGCATCCACTCCACCGTGCGCAGCCTGATCGACCCGCAGGCCCCCGGCCCGGAGTACACCGGCCTGATGAGCTTCGGCTTCGGTGAATTCACCCCGGACGGAAGGCTTTCCGACGGCGGCGAGGGCGATATCGAGGCCATGCACTTCGCCTTCGGTAAGCGCGCGTTCTACGGCTACTGGCGTCAGCCCAACGGCAAGCACGTCTTCTTCAGCAATTTCCCGCAGGAACAGCCCATGACCCTCGCCGAGGCGAATGCCGTGCCCGCCGGGGACTGGCTGGCGAAGCTGCGCGCCGCCCACGTCGGCGACACCCCCGGCGAGCAGCTGTTCGCCGAGACCAGCGTCGAGGACATGATCGTCACCGGTCCGATGGAGCGGATGCCCCACGTGCCCAACTGGTTCCGCGGTCGCGTGGTCCTGGTCGGCGACGCCGTGCACGCCCCGTCCTCCAGCTCGGGCCAGGGTGCGTCGCTGGCCATCGAGTCGGCCGTCGAGCTGGCCCGCTGCCTGCGTGACATCCCGGACCCCGCAGCGGCTTTCGCGGCCTACGAGCGCCTGCGTCGCCCCCGGGTCGAGGACATCTCCGACAATGCCGCCAAGACCAACAACGGCAAGACCTCCGGCCCGGTCGCCAAGGCCCTGTTCGGCCTCATGATGCCCCTCGCGACCCGCACCTTCCTCAAGCCGGAGAAGATGTTCGGCCCGGTCCACCGTTTCGTCATCGACTGGGACGCAACGGTTACCGCGTGAGCCGGGCACAGTGATCCCCGGGGGTGGCCCGGGGATTCACCTGTTCCGTGCGCCGGTCAGCGCCATAACGACCGGTATCCGGCCCAGAGCAGCAGCCCTGCGCCCACCACGACGAGTGCGCCGCCGAGGTAACTCCATTCGGAGTGGCCGGTCATCGGCGATCCGTGCAGGGAACCGGCGCCCTGCGCGATCCAGATCACTCCGACGATGCACAAAACGACGCCAATCACGGCTGAAACGATCCGCCCCATGACGACTCCTCGGTGGCCTGATCTCAGCATAGGAGTTCGAGGAGTTCATCGGGCCGTGCGACGGGAATAGACTGTAGGCCACTGAGTATCTCCCCGCGAGTCCATCCAGCGATGGCCCCGGATCCAGTGTCACGGTCACGAATCCGCCGGTGGAGCGCAGTGCGTGGTTGCCACGTCGGTCGAGGGTGCCCGATCCTGACGCTTTCATGGCCGTGCCGAAACAGAGGTATGGCCATGACAATTTCCGAGAAGGCACCCGCACGACACCGGCTGGCTCGGGCTCTCGTGATGGGCTCGCTCATCGTCTTGCCGATCGGCTTCGCCACGCCTGTCCTGGCGGGGCCGCTGACGCTGGTGGACAACGACAACGGTTGGCGCCAGGACTGCGATCACTCCGGCCAGTACAGCTGGCAGCAGGACCGCGGGCAATGGCAGATGAGCGACTGCGACCACGGCCGTGGCCACTGGGAGTGGCGCGACAACGACTGGCGCTGGCATCACGACCGTGACGAGGCCCCGGCGCCGACCCCCCTGGAACCCCTTCGGCAGCCTGTGACCGTTCCTGATGCCGTCCCGCGCACCCATGCGGCGCGCGAGATGGCTGAACGCTGTGTTCTCGCGGTGGTCAGCCGTTGGCCAGCGACCGGGCGATGACCAGGCGCTGGATCTGGTTGGTGCCCTCGAAGATCTGGGTGATCTTGGCCTCGCGCATGTAGCGCTCGACGGGGAAGTCCTGGGTGTAGCCGTAGCCGCCGAAGACCTGGACGGCGTCGGTGGTGACCTTCATGGCGGCATCGGTAGCCGTGAGCTTGGCGACGCTGGCCTGGCGGGAGTAGGGGAGGCCGGCGTCGCGGCGGCGGGCGGCGTCGAGGTACGTGGCGCGGGCGGAGTCCACGGCGGCGGCCATGTCGGCGAGGACGAAGCCGAGCCCCTGGTGGTCGATGATGGGGCGGCCGAAGGCTTCTCGCTCCTTGGCATAGGCGACGGCGTCGTCGAGGGCGCGCTGGGCGATGCCGGTGGCGACGGCGGCGATGCCGAGGCGGCCGGAGTCCAGCGCGCTGAAGGCGATCGGAAGGCCCTGTCCCGGTTCGCCGATGAGGCGCTCGGCCGGGAGGAAGACGTTGTCGTAGGCGGCGGTGGTGGTCGGGACCGCGCGCAGGCCCATCTTCTCCTCGGGCTTGCCGAACGACAGGCCCTCGGTGCCGGCGGGGACCAGGAAGCAGGAGATGCCGCGTGCGCCCTCACCGGTGCGGGCGAACAGGGTGTAGTAATCGGCCTTGCCACCGTTGGTGATCCACGCCTTGGTACCGGTGATCCGGTAGCCGCCCTCGGCCTCGACGGCCCGGCAGCGCAGGGCGGCAGCGTCGGATCCGGCGTGCGACTCGGACAGGCTGTAGGCGCCGATCAGATTGCCGGACAGCATCTCCGGCAGCCAGCGCTGCTTCTGCTCCTCGGTGCCGTAGGCGAACAACGGATGGCACGACAGGCTGTGCACGCTCACCGCCACCGCGACCGCCGCCCAGCGTGCGCCGAGCTCCTCCAGCACCTGCAGATACACCTCGTACGGCTGCCCGGCTCCGCCGAACTCCTCCGGATACGGCAGGCTCAGCAGCCCCGCCGCGCCGAGCGCGCGGAATGCCTCGGCAGGGTAGCGCTCGTGCTTCTCGTACTCGACGACCTGGGGTTCGAGCACCTTGTCCGCGATATCGCGGGTGAGCTCGATGAGGTCACGGGCTTCGGGCGTGGGCAGCAGGCGATCGACGGGCATGCTGGTCACATTACGACCGACACCCAATTGCGTGCAAGCGAGCACGCAATTTCGCAAGGCGGCTAGACTGACCAGGTGGTATCCGGTCTGCCCCCGAACAAGCATCAGGAGAAGAGCCTCCGCACCCGAGCGCTGCTGCTGGACGCGGCCATCGAGAGCCTGGCCGAGGTCGGGTACGCGAGCGCGTCCATCGCCGACATCACCGCCCGGGCCGGGGTGACGCGGGGTGCGCAGCTACATCACTTCCACACCCGGCAGGAACTGTTCGCCCAGACCATCGAGCATCTGACGCAGCGGCAGGGGGAGGCGCTGCAGCGGCGGGAGCGGACCCTGCCGCGGGCAGCGTCGGCGGGGGAAGTACTGGTCGAGCTGGTGACCGCGCCGTTCGCCGGGAAGCTGGGCAAGGCGGCAGTGGAGTTGTATGTCGGCATCGCCAATGACAAGGACCTGCGCCGGAACATGTTGCGGGTGCAGCACGACCTGACGATCGAACTGCTCGACGCCTGCGGACGTTTCATCGTCGCGCCGCGTGAGCGCCTGGAGGCCGCGTTCTGGCTCACCATCAACCTGGTGCGCGGCGCGACCCTCGATGAGATGGTGGGGCGGGATCGCCTGCGGCGCAAGCAGGTTCTCGCCGATTGGGCGCGGCTCGCCGAGGGCATGCTCGGGTGAAACACGAACGTTCACGGTCGCGATAACCGACCGTTGAATGGTTCGTGTGTGCCCGGCGGGCCGGGCACACCCTCGGGGGAGGGATGCCGTCGTGGCGATCAATCGGCGAAACCTGTTGCGGGCGGCCGGGCTCGGCGCGAGCCTGGCCGCGCTCGGGGCGGCGACCGGCTGCGTACCGGAGGTACCTGCCGCGGAATCTCCTGCCGGACAGGTGGATTGGGCGATATTACGACAGCGCCTGACCGGGACACTGAATCTGCCGTCCGACTCCGGTTATGCGACGGCGAAACTGGCCTACAACCCCGCATTCGATGCCCGGCAGCCTGCGGCAATCGCGCAGTGCGCGACGGCTTCCGATGTGCAGGTCTGCGTCGATGCCGCGGCGAGCGCGAAGATCCCGGTGGCGGCGCGCAGCGGCGGGCACAGCTACGGCGGGTACTCGACACCCGACAAAGGCCTGGTCGTGGATCTCGGCGGGATGAGCGGGGTCGAAGTGAAAGCGGACGGCACCGCGGTCATCGGTGCGGGTACGCGGCTGATGGATGTGTACTCCGCGTTGGCTCAGGCGGGCCGCTGCCTCCCGGCCGGGTCCTGCCCGACGGTCGGGATCGCCGGGCTGACGCTCGGCGGCGGGGTCGGCGTGCTGGCCGGGAAGTACGGATTGACGTGCGACAACCTGGTTTCGGCGCAGGTGGTCACCGCGGACGGCACGGTGCGGACCGTCTCGGCGACCTCGGAACCCGATCTGTTCTGGGCGCTGCGCGGTGGTGGCGGCGGCAACTTCGGCATCGTCACCTCGTTCACTTTCCAGACCGTGGCGGCGCCGCAGCTGGCGGTGTTCCAGGTCCGCTTTCCGGCCGGATCGCTGACCGACGTGCTGGGCGCCTGGCAGACCTTCACCGGGTCGGCTCCGGACGAATTCTGGTCCACCCTCGGCATTTCCGCCGGGAGCCCGCCGACGTGCCGGATCAACGGCTGCTATGTCGGATCCGAGAGCGAGATGAACGGTCTCGTCGACACACTGGTGGCAGCCGCCAAGACCCAACCGTCCAACAGGTATTCGCTGACCAAGGACTATCTGTCGGCAATGATGTATTTCGGCGGGTGCGCGAATTATTCGGTGGAACAGTGCCGGCCGAATTGGAATGGCGGGGGAGTATTGGGCCGCGAATCGTTCACGGCCTCCTCGCGAGTGCTGACCAAGCCACTCTCCGACCCGAGTCGGCTGACCGCATTGCTCACCGGCCGCGAAGGTATGGATATTCTGCTGGACAGTCTCTCCGGGGCGCCCTCGCGAATCGGTGCGAAGGACACGGCTTTTCCGTATCGTGGCGCACTGGCGACCGCCCAGATTTATGTCGGCGCCACCACGCCGGACGCCCGGAACGCAGTGAACGAGGTACGGGATCGGCTCGGTGACCTGACCGGGAATACGGCATTCGTCAACTACATCGACCCCGACCTGTCGAATTGGGGCAGTGCCTATTACGGCGACAACGCGTCTCGTCTGCACGGCATCGCCGAGCACTACGACCCCAATGGCGTCTTCACCTTCGACCAGTCGGCGTCGAAGGTCTGACGGCTCAGAACGATGCGGGCAGCCGAGCGTAGACGGTCGGAGAGCCGGCCAGGGCCGTCCCGCGCGCCCACGAGGTGACGCCGACCAACTCGCCGTCGATGAGCAGCGGTCCGCCGCTGTCGAATTCGGCGGTGTCGGCCGCGGTCGAGCCGGCGCACACCATCTCGATGGCATCGAAGGCACCGGGGTAGGCGGCAGCGCAGTCGGCGTCGGAGACGAATGGGACGGTGGCGCGCATGAGCTTGGTGTTGAACAGGCCGTTGTCGGAGGTGCCGCCCCAGCCGAGCACGGTCGCGCTGCCGCCCTGCGGCGCGGCGATCGGCACGGTGGGCCGGTGCTGCGGGGTCGCGAGGGTCAGGATGGCGAGGTCGTGGTGGTAGACGTCGACGCCGT
The DNA here is from genome assembly GCF_044766925.1 of Nocardia sp. NPDC101769. Taxonomy (NCBI): domain Bacteria; kingdom Bacillati; phylum Actinomycetota; class Actinomycetes; order Mycobacteriales; family Nocardiaceae; genus Nocardia; species Nocardia sp. NPDC101769. The sequence goes on from NZ_JBIWMX010000008.1 coordinate 275,585, forward strand.
CGACCGTGTCGGTGCGGAAATCGGGGTACAGGCGAACATCGGTGACGCTCACGGTGGTTCCGTCATGCGAGGTGAGGTCGCTGCGATCGAAGGTGACCGTCAGGGCCTGTGGTAGCAGCTGGGCGATCGCTACACAGTGGGCGGAGGTGAGCACCTGGTCGGGCGCGATGAGCGCGCCGCCGCAGAACTGGCCGGAGGCGCGGGGGAAGAACAGTGGGGTGCCGACGGCGGCGAGCCAGGGATAGTCGCCGGCCTGGGCTTCGGTGCCGCCGACCACGGCGTTCGCCGGGAGCGTGGCGGGGATGACGCAGCCGATGAGCGTCGCGGCGAGCACGGCGATCCGGCGGGAGATCGACACCGGGCCATTCAAACAGAGATCGGGGATTTTGACGAGCGGAGGCGTCGGTCCCCAGGAGTACGGTCGCGAACATGACGTCCTGGACCGAGTTCGCCACTGCCGCACCCCGCATCTCGACCATCTTCACCCGTCGTCACGCCGCCACTGGCAACCTGTGCATGCTCGCCACCCTCCGCAAGGATGGCTTCCCGCGTATCAGCCCGCTCGAACCGCGCATTTTCGAGGGCGAGCTATGGCTGGTCGGCATGCCGGGGACGAAGAAGTTCGCGGATCTCGCCCGCGACCCACGCTTCTGCCTGCACACGGCGACGGTGGACACGCAGGTCAGCGACGGGGACGTGAAGATCTTCGGCACCGTGCACGACGTCCAGGATTCCGAACTGCAGCGGCGCTGGGCCGAGGACCTGTTCGCCGAGAGCGGGTTCGACCTGCGTGGCCGCAAGTTCGAGCCGTTCTACGCCGTCGACATCACGGGGGCATCGTCGGTCGAGATCGTGGACGGGCGCATGGAGGTGACGGTGTGGAAGCCGGGGCAGTCCGAGCACGTGGTCGAAGTCTCCGATGAAGCGGAACCCGCGACGGCATAACATGCAACATTGCATCGAGTGCAAACACGCAAACGATGCAAGTGAGCATTGAGTGCCGAACAAGCGTGTGTTTCAGCGCTTTTCGAAGTCGGGATGCGGTGAGGAGTGGATGTGGTGATGGAAATCCACCCGCCGCGGGGCTATCGGGAGCGACCGTCGGGGGTCTGCGGCGCGGTTCTGTGGACTCGCGAGGGTGTTGTGGACACGGATGTGCCCGTGCTGCCGGACGGCGGCATGGATCTGTTGTGGATCGGCGGGCGATTCTCGGTGGCAGGCCCGGACACCCGCGCATACCGCCCGCCAGCGGGATTCGCCGACCGGATCACGGGGATCCGCTTCTTCCCCGGCACGGCTCCGGCTCTGCTCGGGGTGTCCGCGCACGAGCTACGCGACGCCAGAGTTGATCTCGATGACCTGTGGTCACCGGCAGACCTCCGCCGCGCATCCGAGTTGATCGCCAAGGCGCCGGATCCGGCGGTCGGCCTGGAGCTCATCGCGCGCTGGCGTGCAAGCGAGACCGACGCCGCGGATCCCATGGTGCGATTCATCGTGACCTCGCTGGGTTCGGGGATGTCGGTGTCGGCGACGGCCGAAGAATTGGGGACCGGGCCGCGGCGACTGCATCGACTCTCGTTGGCGGCCTTCGGGTATGGGCCGAAGACTTTGGGCCGGGTGTTGAGGATGCAGCGGGCGCTGGCGCTGGCGCGGGGCGGGATGGGTCTAGCGCAGGTTGCCGCATTTGTCGGGTATGCGGATCAAGCGCATTTGACGCGGGATATTCGGGAGTTTTCCGACATGTCGCCCGGGCAATTGCTTGGGCTCGTGGAAATGTCCTCGGTCTGAATTTCCTTACATCACATGGTAATTCGCGCCGTATTGGCATGTGGCAGAGGTAGAATTGATGCATGGATTCGAAGGGGAAACACTCGACACGTGCGGCATCGCCGACCTGGCAGCCGCCGTCGTAACCCTGTCGAATTCGGTCCTGCACGGCAACCTGACCGGTTCTCCGACGCTGATGTCGTGGAGTTTGATGCAGCGGCTGGAGACCTGCAAACGTCAACTGTCGGCGTTGGATTCACGTTTGATCATCGAGGCCTGCAATCGTTCGCTGCCCGAAGGTAGTGGACGTGCAATATCGTCGACGTCGACAGCGTCACCGCGACGGTCGAGGTCGTCGATTCGAAGGTGCTGGAGGCGGCCGCGCGTCGTGACCGTAGCGACGTCGGCACGACGGCGATCCTCGAGCGACTCGTCGGGTTCCCGCAGGCTGGCTACAACGTCAACGAGATTGATGTCCAGGCAGACACCGATGTCTCTGTGCTTCTTCGGGTCACCGGAACTCTCATGCCAGACGGACCTCCAGACGCTCGGCCGTTCGAGACATCATTCACGCTGAACAGCTCCTCGATGATCGCCGACCAGACCTTCCAAGGCATCTAGATCGCGATTGGACGATCCCGCCAGACCTTCGTGTCACGCGATGCCACGAATTGGCTTGGGGTGGAACGTGCGTTCTCAGGTCGCGCGCGCCCGCAGGCGATAGCGGACGTTCTGTGCCACACCAGGTTCCGGGCGCCGGCGCCCGCGCTGGCCGGTTTGATCAGCGCGGTCAGCGGCAGTAGCGGACGTTCCAGTCTGCGCTGTGCACGCACACCACGAAACCAGCCGCGGAGAACAAGGCGATGACCGTCATCATCGGCATGGATCTGCACCGGCGCCGGTCGGTGTCAGCGCGGGCTGCGTTCAGGCGACCGTCCCGGCGACGAGGGTCAGCACGAACCCCGCGACGATGATCGCTACCCGCGCATAGTGCAGCCGGTCCCAGCGTTGTTGCTGCTCACGCCAGTCGATGGGGTGATGGTCGGCTGTCCATGTAGCCGAGCGGTTGTTGATCGGGACGAGCAGGGCGATCGACATCACCACGCTCACCGCGAGTAGGGCCGCAGCCGCCATGGCGGCGTCACCGGCCGGCCGGCCCCACGTCACAGCGGCCAGCCAGGCCGTGAGCAGCACGGACCCGCAGTACCAGAACGGCATCACACGGCCGAGCACCCGGGCACCATCGGCGCGGGCTTCCAGCGAAGACCCGGCGGGCAGCCTCAGCAGGATCGGATTGACGAAGACCGCGACAGCGAACTCGACGCCAACCATGACGCCGACGACGGTTGCGGTGATGACAGCGAGCGTGACGAGCATGACACCCCCCTTTTCTTTCTAGCAGTGCTATAGTTCTAGCACTGCTAATCTAGGTTGTCGCGAGCCGGAACACAAGGGGACGAATCATGGCAAGGGCAGGGACCCGCGCGCAGCGCATGATCGAGCGCAGGCAGCAGATCCTCGACACAGCCCGGGCCATCGCCGAGACCGATGGGTGGACGGCTGTCACATCGCGGCGCCTTGCCGACGCGATCGGATACACCCAGCCCGTGCTCTACGGTCACTTCCCGGGCGGGAAGACCGAGATCATGCGCACAGTGGCACTCGCAGGCTTCACGGAACTGGCAGTAGCGACACAAGCAGCCATGGCAGGCAAGACAGGTCCGCAGGCGATCACCGCGGTCGCGGAGGTGTACCTGGACTTCGCCGCGGCACATCCCTCACTCTACGAGGCAATGTTCCAGCTGCCGATCGACGCGCGATTTGCCCAAGACGACGCGGAGACCGAACTGCGTTCGGCCTTCAACGCGCTCGACGCCGCACTCGGCACCGACGACGACGGAACGGCGACCGAACTGCTGTGGAGCGCATTACACGGCATCAGCCTGCTAGAACGCGCCGGCCGGATGCGCCAAGGGCACCGACCCAACCGAATAGCCGAACTCGCGACCCGCTTCGCCCACTGACAGCCACTTCCATGTCAGCCGAAGTTGTTGCCGGAAAGCAACTTAGAGGTGTGACCCGACCACGAACGCACTCAACTCGGCAGAAGCGGACATTCTGCACCGCACCAGGTTCCAGCCGTCGACGCCCCGCCCTGGCCGGTTCGGTCAGCATCGGGATGCGGCATTGCAGCGCACTCTAGCTCACTAAAGCTAGCGGATGAAGGCGCTGGACGATCCGGTCGGCTCCATTCCAGTCACGCGTGAACGCCTC